>NZ_JARGEE010000717.1:0-2621 GCF_033794485.1 Streptomyces sp. MB09-02B | reverse complement strand
CTCCCGGCCCTACCCGCCGCCTCAGCCCTGCCCGTTGTCGCGGTACGACCCGCCACCCCGAACCGGCCGCGGACCTCGTCGGCCACACCGCTGAGGTTCGCCTCGAAGGTGAAACCCTGCTCGAAGCGGTAGCTGCGGCGGACGTCGACGGGGTCGATGCCGTTGATGGCCGCCTTGGCCAGCCGCAGCAGCCGGCCGTCCTTCGCGGCGATCTCCCGTGCCAACTCCAGAGCGGCGGACGGCAGTTCGGCACGCGGTACGACCCGCCACACCGAACCGTGCGCCCGTAGCTCGGCGGCGGTCGCCGTACGCGAGGTGTAGTACAGCGCGCGCATCAGATGCCGCGGCACCAGCCGGGCCAGATGCGTCGCCGCACCCAGCGCGCCCCGGTCCAGCTCCGGCAGGCCGAAGGTCGCGTCCTGGCTCGCCACGATCGCGTCCGCGTTCCCCACCAGCCCGATCCCGCCGCCCAGACAGAACCCCTGGACGGCGGCGACCACCGGCACCTCGCACTCGTACACGGCGGCGAAAGCCTCCGCGCAGCCGTGGTTGGCGCCGATCAACGCGCTGTGCCCCGCCGCCTGGATCTCCTTGATGTCCACCCCGGCGTTGAACCCGCGCCCCTCCGCACCCAGCACGACACACCGCACCCCGGGATCGCGCCCCGCGCCGCGCACGGCCTCGGCCAGCTCGAACCACCCGCGCACCGGCAGCGCGTTCACCGGCGGGAAATCGACCGTGACGACGGAAATCCCCTTTTCCGGGGACGAGGTGGAGACACTCATCGGAGCATCAGCTACCTTCCACCTAACGTTTGTTTGGTGCGTCTCTCCTGCGGAAGGTAGCAGCGGATGCGGCTCAACGGGAAGGTCGCCGTCGTCACCGGCGGCACACGCGGCGTCGGCGCCGGCATCGCCCGAGCCTTCACCGAAGCCGGCGCCGAGGTCGTGACCTGCGCCCGCCGGCCCCCCGAAGTACCGCTGAAGGGCGCCGAGTTCATCCCGCTGGACGTCCGGGACCCCGACGCCGTACACCGCTTCTTCGCCGAACTCCCGCGCGTGGACGTCCTCGTGAACAACGCCGGCGGCACGCCCTACCGCCCCCTCACCGCGACCGACGCACGCCGCCACGCCCGCGTCGTCGAACTCAACCTCACCGCTCCACTGACCGTGTCCCTCGCCGCCCACGAGCACCTCCGGCGGGCCGGCGGCGCGATCGTGATGATCGGCAGCGTCAGCGGCAGCCGCCCCTCACCCGGCTCGGCGGCCTACGGCGCCGCCAAGGCCGGCCTGGAACACCTCGCCCGCTCCATGGCCGTGGAGTGGGCCCCGGAGATCCGGGTCAACACCCTCGTCCTCGGCCTCGTCCGCACCGAACTCGCCCACCTCCACTACGGCGACGAGCACGGCGTCGCCGCCGTCGCCCGCACCGTCCCGCTGGGCCGCCTCGCCACCCCCGCCGACATCGGCGACGCGGCGGTCTTCCTCGCCTCCGACGCCGCCGCCTACATCACCGGCGCCTCCCTCCTCGTCCACGGCGGCGGCGAACGCCCCGCCTTCCTGGACGCGGCGAACGCCCACACCGACGAAGGAGAACCACGATGAGCGGCACACTCCCCTACCGCGAAGGGCGGCTCTGCGAAGGGCGCGTGGTCGTCGTGACCGGCGCGGGCCGCGGCCTCGGGCGCGCGCACGCGCTCGCGTACGCCGCCGAGGGCGCCCGCGTGGTCGTCAACGACCTCGGCGTGGGACTCGACGGCACACCGGGCCCCGGCAGCCCCGCCGCCCGGGTCGTCGAGGAGATCCGCGCCCAGGGAGGGGACGCGGTCGCGCACGGCGGGGACATCGCCACCACCGACGGCGCCGCCTCCCTCGTCCAGACCGCCCTGGACACCTACGGACGGCTCGACACCCTCGTCAACAACGCCGGCTTCCTGCGCGACCGGATGCTCGTCAACCTCGACGAGGACGACTGGGACGCCGTCCTCCGCGTCCACCTCAAGGGCCACTTCCTCCCCCTGAAACACGCCGCCGCCCACTGGCGGGCCGAGACCAGGGCGGGCCGGACCCCGACCGCACGCGTCATCAACACCAGCAGCGGTGCCGGCCTGCTGGGCTCACTCGGCCAGGGCAACTACAGCGCCGCGAAGGCCGGCATCGTCGGCCTCACCCTCGTCGCCGCCGCCGAACTCGCCCGCTACGGCGTCCAGGTCAACGCCATCGCCCCCGCGGCCCGCACCAGAATGACCGAGACGGTCTTCGCCGAGACCATGACCGCCCCCGACACCGGCTTCGACACCATGGCGCCCGAGAACGTCTCCCCCCTGGTGGTCTGGCTGGGTTCCGCCACGAGCGAGGGTGTGACCGGCCGGGTCTTCGAGACGGAGGGCGGCCGCATCACCGTCATGGAAGGCTGGCGTCCCGGCCCGACCAGGGACAACGGAGCCCGCTGGACCCCGGAGGGCGCGGGGGAGACCGTACGAAAGCTCCTGGCGGAAGCCGAAAGGCCACGCCCGGCCTACGGCGCCTCATAACCGGGGCCGGACCCTTCAAGGGGCGCGGGGACCTGCGCGACAAGCCACGACGAACCCGCACCCGCCGACGCACCGAACCACCCCACCC
>NZ_JARGEE010000716.1:0-2622 GCF_033794485.1 Streptomyces sp. MB09-02B | reverse complement strand
GTACATGGTCGGGGCTAACCGGTCCGGGGACTGGGGGAGGGTGGGCGGAGCCATCGCCGTATGCCTTTCGTTGGCCCTTCGCACCGGTGGGGTGCCGGTGCCACGGCCGTCTCGCCACTCGGCGCGAGCTCTGGCAACTCGCGTCGAACAGCGCTGAGTTGCGGCCACATCTCCCCCAACCTGGCCGCGCGGCCTCAGCGTTCACCGAAGCCGTGACGGTACGTCCACTGTGGCATCCGCGAACAACACCTCGCAACCATCAAGTTGAAATTTGCAATTTGTGGGGCGCAGGCTGACCCCGATCGCGCCAAGATCGTGTCAGACTGCGCTCACAAAGCGACTCGCACAACAACGCGCATTCTTTGAACGAAAGCGCTCAGGACCCGTAATCCAGATCGACATGACCTCTGTGGCTCGGTGTGAGGGGTGGTGGGCGTGACCGCGGAAACGGACTGGGGCGGCGCCCCCTCCGTACTGCGCATGATCCTCGGCAGACAGCTGGAGGAGTTGCGCACGCGCGCCGGGCTGACGTTCGAGCAGGCGGGCGAGGCGATCGGTGTCAGCCATTCCACGATCCGCCGCCTGGAGGCCGCCAAGGTCGCCCGGTTGCGCCTGCCGGATGTGGAGAAGCTGCTCCAGGTCTACGGCGTACGGGACCAGCAGGAGATCGAGACCTTCCTGAAGTCGGTCCGCGAGGCCAACAAGCGCGGTTGGTGGCACACCTACCGCGACGTCCTGCCCGACTGGTTCGCCGCCTACCTCAGCCTGGAGCAGGCGGCGCTCCAGATCCGCGCGTACGAGGCGCAGTTCGTGCACGGCCTGCTCCAGACCGAGGAGTACGCCCGCGCCCTGCTCGGGGCCGGCAACCCGCACGCGGCGGCGGAGGACACCGAGCGGCGGGTGGCGCTGCGGATGCGCCGCCAGGAACTCCTCACCCGCCCGCAGCCGCCCCGGCTGTGGGTGGTGATGGACGAGACGGTGCTCAGATGGCCGGTCGGCGGACCGGACGTGATGCGCGCCCAGGTCGACCACCTGATCGAGCTGAACCGGCTGCCGCATGTCACGGTCCAGATCATGCCGTTCCAGAACGGCCCGCATCCGGCGATGCGGGCCGGTGCGTTCCACCTCTTCCGGTTCAGGGCCCCCGAGTTGCCCGACATCGTCTACCTCAGCGGTCTGGTGGGCGCGGTGTACCTCGACAAGGGGGACGACGTGGTCGTCTACCGCGAGGCCCTGGACCGGCTGGGCGCGCAGTCGGCGCCCGCCCGCAAGACCGAGGCCCTCCTCGGCGCGCTACGCAAGGAGCTCTGACGTGCACCACCGCATATCCAAGGCAACGACCACCGGAGTACACAACGACGTCCGCAACGGCATGCCCGCCCGCGACCTCGGCGCCCAGGACTGGCACCGGCCGTGGAGCGACGACGCGGGCGGCGCCTGCGTCGAGGTGAAGAAGCTCGCCGACGGCCGGGTCGCCGTACGCCAGTCGACCGACCCGGACGGCCCCGCGCTGCTCTTCACCCCCCGTGAGATGACCACCTTCCTGGCCGGCGTGAAGGCGGGCGAGGCCGACTTCCTGCTCTGAACCCCTCAACCTGCTTGCTGCCACGCCTCGTTGACGCTCCACCTGTTTATGGGATCCGGGGGTTCCGGTACTTGCCGAACCCCCGGCCTTGCCCGATCGTGCACCTGGACAGAACGACTTGATGGGAGGGACGGCGTTGCCCGACAACGGATGGCCGGCCGACCGGATCGACACCGAGCACGCGCACTCCGCGCGTATCTACGACTACATCCTCGGCGGCAAGGACTACTACCCGGCCGACAAGGAGGCCGGTGACGCGATGGCGCACGAGTGGCCGGCCCTGCCGGTCCACATGCGCGCCAACCGCGACTGGATGAACCGCGCGGTGCGCTGGCTCGCCGAGAAGGCGGGCATGCGCCAGTTCCTCGACATCGGAACCGGCATCCCCACCTCCCCCAACCTCCACGAGCTAGCCCAGTCGGTGGCCCCCGAGTCACGGGTCGTCTACGTGGACAACGACCCGATCGTCCTCACCCTGTCCCAGGGGTTACTTGCCAGCACCCCCGAGGGCAGGACCGCGTACATCGAGGCGGACTTCCAGGACCCGGAGACCGTCCTCGGCTCCCCCGAGTTCCTGGAGACCCTCGACCTGAGCGAGCCGGTCGCGCTCACCGTGATCGCGATCGTCCACTTCGTGCTGGACGAGGACGACGCGGTCGGCATCGTCCGCCGGCTCCTCGAACCCCTCCCCTCGGGCAGCTATCTGGCGATGACCATCGGCACCGCCGAGTTCGCCCCCGAGGAGGTGGGCCGGGTCGCCCGCGAGTACGCGGCCCGCGACATGCCGATGCGGCTGCGCACCATCGACGAGGCCCACGAGTTCTTCGAGGGCCTGGAACTCGTCGAGCCGGGCATCGTCCAGGTCCACAAGTGGAACCCGGACGGCACGGGCGAGCAGGACATCCGCGACGAGGACATCGCGATGTACGGGGCGATCGCCCGCAAGCCGTGACCTGAGACAGGACGGTGCGTCCCCCGGCCCGCCGGGCCGGGGGCGCGCCCGCGCAGGAGCGCGGGGACCCGCGGCCGGCCACGAC
>NZ_JARGEE010000715.1:0-2625 GCF_033794485.1 Streptomyces sp. MB09-02B | reverse complement strand
TTTTTTTTGTTTCAATCCGATACCGGCATACGTATTTTCTTCCTGTCTCCTGGGCCTGGAAATTGGTATAAGAAGCAGGACCTGCGCCGCCACCTGAACGCTCACCTCACGGGCGCCGCCCACACCTGGCTGGTGCAGGCCCTGGACGAGGCCGCCCGACACCCGGGCACCCACGGCCCCATCTCCGCCTGGGAGCTGCGCCTCGCCGAGGCGGGCCGGCGCTGCGGCACCGAACACGCAGACGCCGTCCGCGTCGTGATCCTGCACGCTGCCCGCGCCGACACCGACGCCGTCACCCGGGTCTACCGCCAGGGCACCGCCGACGAACGCCGCGCTGTCCTGCACGCGCTGCCCCACCTCGTGCCGGGCCCAGAGGCGCTGCACCTCGTCGAGGACGCCCTGCGCACCAACGACACCCGACTCGTCGCCGCCGCCCTCGGCCCGTACGCCGCCCGCCACCTGGCCCCGCACCCCTGGCGGCACGCCGTCCTCAAGTGCCTGTTCACCGGGGTGCGCGTCGACGAGGTCGCCGACCTGACCCGCCGCGCCCCTGGCGACACCGAACTCGCCCGGATGCTCCGCGCCTTCGCCGAGGAACGCACCGCCGCGGGCCGTCCCGTACCCGAGGACCTGTACCGCGTCCTGGACCTGACCGCGCCCCCACCGGCCGCCGAGCCCCGCACCGACGGCACCGACGGCACCGACGGCACCGACGGCATCGACGGCACCGACGGCATCGACGGCATCGACGGCAAGGAGTCCTGATGCGCATCTTCGACCCCCACATCCACATGACGTCACGCACCACCGACGACTACGAGGCGATGCACGAGGCGGGCGTCCGCGCGGTCGTCGAGCCGGCCTTCTGGCTGGGGCAGCCCCGTACGTCGCCCGCCTCCTTCGTCGACTACTTCGACTCCCTCCTCGGCTGGGAACCCTTCCGTGCCGCCCAGTACGGCATCGCCCACCACTGCGCCCTGGCCCTCAACCCCAAGGAGGCCAACGACCCGCGGTGCACCCCCGTCCTGGACCAGCTGCCCCGCTACCTGCTCAAGGACGGGGTCGTGGCGGTCGGCGAGGTCGGCTACGACTCCGTGACCCCGGCCGAGGACCACGCGCTCGAGCACCAGCTGCAACTGGCCGCCGACCACGGCCTGCCCGCCCTCGTCCACACTCCGCACCGGGACAAGCTGGCCGGTCTGCGCCGCACCCTCGACGTCGTACGGACCTCCGCCCTGCCCGTCGAACGGGTGCTGCTCGACCACCTCAACGAGACCACCGTCGGGGAGGCCAAAGACAGCGGCGCCTGGCTCGGCTTCTCCGTCTACCCGGACACCAAGATGGACGAGGAGCGCATGGTCGCCGTCCTCCAGAAGTTCGGCCCGGAGAAGGTGCTGGTCAACTCCGCCGCCGACTGGGGCAGAAGCGACCCCCTCAAGACCCGCACGGTGGCCGACGCCCTGCTCGCGGCCGGCTTCGACGAGGACGACGTCGACCTGGTGCTGTGGCGCAACCCCGTCGCCTTCTACGGACTCAGCGGCCGACTCGACCTCGACGTCACCGCGACGGACACCACGCACGAGGGCAACAGCATCCTGCGCGGCGGTGAGTGACCCATGCGCTTCCGCCACCCCGACGGCTCCACCGTCCACCTCGCCTACTGCACCAACGTGCACCCGGCCGAGACCCTCGACGGCGTCCTCGCCCAGCTCCGCGACCACTGCGAGCCCGTACGCCGCCGCCTCGGCCGCGACCGCCTCGGCATCGGCCTGTGGCTGGCCAGGGACGCCGCCGCTGCCCTGGTGACCGACCCGTCCGCGCTGCGCGGCCTGCGCACCGAACTCTATGGGCGCGGCCTCGAAGTGGTCACCCTCAACGGCTTCCCCTATCAGGGCTTCGGCGCCGAAGAGGTCAAGTACCGCGTCTACCGGCCGGACTGGGCCGACCCCGAGCGCCTCGACCACACCACCTCCCTCGCCAGGGTGCTCGCCCGGCTCCTCCCGGACGACGTCACCGAGGGCACCGTCTCCACCCTGCCCCTGGCCTGGCGCACCGCCTACGACGACACCCACGCCGCCCGGTCCCGCACGGCCCTGCGCACCCTCGCCGAACGCCTCGACGCCGTCGCCGAGCTGACCGGCCGCTCCATCCGCGTCGGCCTCGAACCCGAACCCGGCTGCACCGTCGAGACCACCGCCGACGCCATCGGCCCCCTGACCGACATCGGCCACGACCGCATCGGCATCTGCGTCGACACCTGCCACCTCGCCACCTCCTTCGAAGACCCGCACACCGCCCTGGACGCGCTCACCCGCGCCGGCGTCCCCGTCGTCAAGTCCCAGCTCTCGGCCGCCCTGCATGCCGAACACCCGCACCTCCCCGAGGTCCGCGAAGCCCTCGCCGCCTTCGACGAGCCCCGCTTCCTGCACCAGACCCGCACCTCCACCGCCGCCGGCCTGCGCGGTACCGACGACCTGGGCGAGGCCCTCACGGGCGAGGCGCTTCCCCCCCCCCCCCCCTGCCCCGGGGCGCCCGCCGCATCCTGGAGATCGGCACCCTCGGCGGCTACAGCACCATCTGGCTGGCCCGCGCGCTGCCCGCCGACGGCCGGCTGATCTCCCTGGA
>NZ_JARGEE010000714.1:0-2630 GCF_033794485.1 Streptomyces sp. MB09-02B | reverse complement strand
GCGTATCCCCGGCGCCCGTCCCCCGCTTACCATGCGCCCAGTCGTACGTCAGTTCCCCTCTGCCGCCGCAAGGAGTATCCGTACCCGTGGCCACACCCCCGCCCTTCGGGCCCCAGCCGCCTCCCGGAGGTGGCCCGTTCCCGCCGCCGGGGCAGCCGCAGGCAGGGGGTGGGCAGCCGTATCCGTACGGGGCGGTCGCCGAACCCTGGGGCCGGGCCTGGGGGCAGCCGTATCCGGCGTGGACGCCCACCCCGCCCGTCAACGGGCTCGCGATCGCCGCGCTCGTGCTCGGGGTGCTCTGCTTCCTGCCGGGGATCGGGTTGGTCCTGGGCGTCCTCGCGCTGGTGCAGATCAGGAGGAAGGGGGAGCGCGGCAAGGGCATGGCGGTGGCCGGAATCGTGCTGTCGACGGTCGGCGCGCTGCTGATGACCCTCGCCCTCACCACGGGCGGCGCGCGCGACGCGTACGACGGCTTCCGCGACGCGGCGGGCGGCGCGGGTGGCACGTTCTCGGTGGCGAAGGGCGAGTGCTTCGACTCGCGCAGCGACTCCCTGGAGGGGTACGCGTACGACGTCGACATCGTGCCGTGCGACGGCCGGCACGACGCCGAGGTGTTCGCCGGCTTCGCGATGCCCGAGGACGACGGCGGGGGCCGTGACTTCCCGGGTGACGACGCGATGACCGACGTCGCCGACGACCGGTGCGACGAGTACTCGAAGGCGTACGCGATGGACGCCTGGGCGCTCCCTGTCGACGTCGACATCTACTACTTCGTACCCACGCGGGAGAGCTGGCGGTACGGCGACCGCGAGATCACCTGCATGTTCGGCAACGTGGACCCGGGGGCCCATCTCACGGGCTCGCTGCGGCAGGACGAGACGACGCTCGACGACGACCAGTTCGCCTTCCTGGAGGCCGACGCGATCCTGAACGGCGCCTTCGACACCATGCCCGAGACGGAGTACGTCGAGGACGACCTGGCCGGGCACAAGAAGTGGGCGTCACAGGTGGCCGACGCCCTGGAGCGGCAGGCGGCCGCCCTGCGCGCGCATGACTGGGAGCCCGCCGTCGAACAGGAGGTAGCCGACTACGCCGAGGCCCTGGACGAGGCGCGCGAGGAGTGGGAGGCGGCGCACGAGGCGAGCGACGCCGAGGACTTCAACGAGCACTGGGACGCGGCGCACCGGCAGACAGACGGCACCCTGGCCATCACCGCGCGCAAGGCTCTGGGGCTGGCCACCGGACCGCCGGCGGACGACGACGGGGGCACCGACGCTGGCGAGGGCGAGGACGGGCCCGGCACGGAGGTGTGATCGCGCCCATAGTGGGGAGAAAGCGCCTGCGTAAAGCCCTCCCCGGGTGCATGTCATCACATCGAGTGATTCTCTGGCCTTTGCTTGCATGGCTGAACCCACGGTTGCCACGCTGTTGCTGTCTGTACATCCAGATGGGAGCGGCCAGTGACTTTCGGTGAGCAGCCGGCGTACTTGCGTGTCGCGGGTGATCTCCGCAGGAAGATCGTGAACGGATCGCTGCCGCCGCACACCCGCCTCCCCTCCCAGGCCCGGATCCGCGAGGAGTACGGCGTCTCGGACACGGTCGCGCTGGAGGCCCGCAAGGTGCTCATGGCCGAGGGGCTGGTGGAAGGTCGCTCGGGGTCGGGCACCTATGTGCGAGAGCGGCCGGTGCCGCGCAGGGTCGCCCGTTCCGGGTTCCGGCCCGCCGGGGGTGCCACGCCCTTCCGGCAGGAGCAGGCCGACGGCGCGGCGCGCGGCACCTGGGACTCGCGCAGCGAGCAGGTCGAGGCGGGGCGGACGATCGCGGAGCGGCTCGCGATCGAGCCCGGCGACCGCGTGATGTGCACGAGGTACACCTTCCGGGACGCGGGCGAGACGATGATGCTCTCCACCTCCTGGGAGCCCCTCGCCGTCACCGGCCGCACCCCCGTGATGCTCCCCGAGGAGGGGCCCCTCGGCGGTATGGGTGTCGTCGAGCGCATGGCGGCCATCGACGTCGTCGTGGACAACGTCACCGAGGAGGTCGGTGCCCGTCCCGGTCTGTCCGACGAACTGCTCGCGCTCGGCGGCGTCCCCGGGCATGTCGTCCTGGTCGTCCACCGCACGTACTTCGCCTCCGGGCGCCCGGTGGAGACGGCGGACGTGGTGGTGCCGGCGGACCGTTACCAGGTGGCGTACCACCTGCCGGTGAAGTGAGGCCGGGGCGCCGCCCGTTCGGGGATCCGGCTGCTACCGCGTGTATCGGACGGTGGCGTGGGCATGGGTCAAGTGGCCCTTGCCGAAGGGAAGTTGCAGCCGGTCACAGCCTTGGGGGAAGCGTCCGAACGTAGTTCGAATTCGGTCGTTCTTGGCGGCGGGCGGTCATGGCGCCCGGTAGGTGCTCGTTTCGCGCGAAGGGCGCGAGACCGCTGCTCGTCGGTGCGTTGGGGGGCGCGCGGGTGGTGATCGGCGGCGCGTTCGACGGGGTGCGCCCTCCTCGTCCTGGCTGGTTGCGTACCTCTTTGTGAGAAGTCGGATTCGCTGTGTGAAGGTTGGGCGTACGCTCGGGCATATGCGGATTGCGGTTTCCTTAGGTGGCGGGGCGCGACGGCATCCGGGGGCGGGACCTGGAGG
>NZ_JARGEE010000713.1:0-2644 GCF_033794485.1 Streptomyces sp. MB09-02B | reverse complement strand
GGCCCCGTCCGTCCCGTCGGTCGCCTCAGCCCAGCCCGACCCGCCCGTGGCGTCCCTGGCGTCCGTGGAGTCCCTGGCGTCCGTCCCGACCGGGGTCAGTTCCAGGACCCACGTCAGTTTCCCGTCGTACTCGTCGCCGAAGCCGACCGTGGCGGCGCGCACGAGTCTGACGTCGGCCTTGGCGGTGACGGTCATCCGGCCGGTCGGGGTCGGGGTCTCCGACGTGCCCGCCGAGATGGGCAGTTCGCGGCCGGCGACGGTGAGGACGCGGCGGGAGAGGTCCACCGTGACGTCGGGAGCCTCGGCCGACGCACTGGGCGGGACGCTCGCGGTGGTGGACGGGCGTTGCTCGGTGCCGTGCGAGACAGCGTTGAGGGTGAGGACGGCGGCCAGCCCCGCCGCCGCGCAGCCGCCCGCGACCGCGGCGGTCGTACGGCGCCGTCGACGACGGCGTCCGGCGGTGGCGCGGACCTCGGCCCCGGACCCGGGCGGCAGGGTCTCGGCGGAGTCGGCCAACTCGCGCAGTCGGACGGTGAGTTCATCGGACACGGCCGTCCTCCTTCGCACCCTCGCCGGGGGCCAGTTCGCGGGCCAGCGCCGCCCGGCCACGGGACAGCCGGGCCTTGACCGTGCCCACGGGGGCACCGGTCTCGGAGGCTACCTCCTCGACACTCAAGTCGCACAGATGGTGCAGAACCACCGCCATCCGCTGGGCCTCCGGAATCCTGCGCAACGCCTCGACCAGCACGGCTCGCTCGGGATCGGGGCCCGGCGCGTGCTCCACGGGCGGCTCGCGGCGCACCAGTTCCAGCCAGCGGCGCGCACGGCGCCACCGGCTCACCGCGAGCCGCATCGCCACGGTCCTGATCCACGCCTCGGGCGCCCCCTCGGCGAGGAAGTCCCGCCTGCGGTCCCAGGCCCGTACGAAGGCCTCCTGCACCACGTCCTGCGCCTCGCCGTGGTCCCCGGTGAAGGCATAGAGCTGGCCGGTCAGGCGGGGGAAGGCGGTGGCGTAGA
The DNA here is from genome assembly GCF_033794485.1 of Streptomyces sp. MB09-02B. NCBI lineage: Bacteria > Bacillati > Actinomycetota > Actinomycetes > Kitasatosporales > Streptomycetaceae > Streptomyces > Streptomyces sp. MB09-02B. The sequence goes on along the minus strand of NZ_JARGEE010000713.1, from coordinate 1,627 downwards.
ACGCGTCGAACTCTTCCTCGGTCATGCCCCCGCCGTTGTCCGAAGTCCCGTGCATCGCCATGCAACCCGGTCGCCCCCGTCGTGCGTACAGGTCTCGAACGTACGCCGCAGCCCATCGAAACACATGCCGTCAGCGACTGGGGGAGACCATGACCACGGGGAGCAGGGCCGAGGGGAGCCGTGGCGTCGGGGCGGGGCCGCTCCGGCGTCCGGTGCACGTGCTCGTCACGACGGCCGCGTGCGCGGTCGCGTTCGCGCTCACGGGCTGTGCGGGGAGCGGGGAGGGAGTGCGGGTCGAGGGGCCGAGCGAGATACCCGGAGCCCAGGCCCGGGCGGACGCGCAGGAGGAAGCGACGGGAGAGACGGTCGGGGAGACGAGAGGGGAAACGAGAGGACAGACGAGAGCGCAGACGAGAGGGCAGACGAGAGGGGACACCGCCGGGAAGACGACGGGAAGGAATGTGGACGCGGACGTGGGTGCCATGCCGCTGCCCGCCTTCGACGGCGTGCGGGTGAACGTCACCGAGGGGCAGACCGTGAGCGTACCCCTGCCGATATCGGTCACGTTCGCCCACCCGGTCCCGCAGTCCGCACGCGCCGCCGTGGAAGGCCAGTTGAAGGTCACCACGATGGACGTCGGTGCCGAGGGCTCCTGGAGCTGGGTGACGGGTCGGCCGCTCGCCGACGGGCAGCGCGTCGACTTCCGTCCGCTCACCCCCTGGAAGCCCGGCACGAAGGTCACGGTCCACGTCGGCGCGGGCCTCACCCGGCACTTCACCGTCGGCCGCTCGCTGATCGCCGCGGACGCGCCCGGCCACTGAGTGAACCCGGGGAAAAAAAGTGTTCCGCCGGTGTCATCCGTCCCGTACGCCTCACGGGTTTCAGGAGTGTCAGACCAGACCAAGCACCTGGACCAACACACCTTTGGGGGTCGTCCGTTCATGACCATGGCACGGATGCACACACTCGTCGCCGTCGCAGCGCTGACCACGCTGCTGGCGGGGGCGTCGACGACGTCGTACGCCGCCTCGCGGGGGGAGGCGGCGCACGGCGCCGGCACGGCGGTCGCGGCCGCGGAGTCCGTTGCCACCGCGGCGGCGGCCAGGAAGGCGCCGACTCCGCGCATCCTCCAGCCCGGTGAACACCTCGTCGCCGCGCCGGGATTCGAGTTCTGGATGACGGAGGAGGGCAAGCACTGGCTGGAGCCGGACCTGCCCGACTTCCCGCAGTTCCGGAGCGTCGTCGACGGCAACATCGACCGGAGCCGACCGGGCGTCTCGCTCCAGGCGTCCGCGTTCGAGGGACGCTACTACCTCTCCGGCGTCTACTACGGGGGCAAGGGAACCGCCTCCCGCGTCGCGGTCCGCACGAGCACGGGCACCGTCCACGGCAAGCTGATCGAGCTGCCCGGCAAGCCGGGCTGGGGCGTCTGGTACGCCATCGCCGACCTGCCCACCGTGGACGACGGGCAGGAGTTCCTGCGCGGTGTGGCCGTCCTCGACACCAAGGGCGGCGTGTACTCCCAGCTGCGCCTGCGCTGACCCGGCCGTGCGGGAGCGGGCGGGACCGTCCCGCTCCCGCTCCCGCACCGCGGGGACCCCCTCGTTCCCCTCCCCGCCCGCACCTT
>NZ_JARGEE010000712.1:0-2650 GCF_033794485.1 Streptomyces sp. MB09-02B | reverse complement strand
GGCCGGAATAGGGGGCGGGGCCGGGGTGCTGAACCGACTCGGCAGGCAAGGCGTCCCGAGGCATCCCGGAGGAAGTGGCATGGCACTGTCCCGCAAGGAGCGCGAGGAGTTTCTGGCCGAGGTTCACGTGGCCGCGTTGGCGGTGGACGCGGGGGAGGGACGGGCCCCGCTGACGGTGCCGATCTGGTACCAGTACGAGCCCGGTGGCGACATCTGGGTCATGACCGGCCGGGACTCCCGCAAGAACCAGCTGATCCAGGCCGCCGGACGCTTCACCCTGATGATCGACCGGCTGGAACCCACCATCCGCTACGTCTCCGTCGAGGGCCCCGTCACCGACACGACTCCCGCCTCACTCGTCGAGCTCCGGGAGATCACCGCGCGCTACCTCCCGCCCGAGAAGGTCGACGGCTACGTGGAGTTCTCCTCCGCCAACCACGGCGACCAGGTCGTCATCCGCATGCGGCCCGAGAGGTGGGTCTCGTCCGACCTGGGCACGGTGTGAGACCGTCCCACCCATGATCGATCCCCCTTTCCGGCCCCGGCCCCGGCCCCAGGGTCAGCCGCAGGACCAGACCGCAGTCGCCCCCGCCCAGCCGTCCGAGTTCGTCCAGGCGCTGCGCGGACTGCGTGTCTGGGACCCGCAGGTCAGCGCCCTGCCCCTGTTCGACCCGGCCACGGCCCCCGCCGAGCCGGTGCCACTCTTCGCGAGCTGGTTCGGGGAGGCCGTGGCGGCCGGGGAGGTGGAGCCGCACACGATGTCGCTGGCCACGGCGGACGCGGAGGGGCGGCCGGACGTCCGTACGGTGATGCTGCACGACGTGGACGCGCGCGGCTGGCACTTCGCCTCCCACGCCGGAAGCCGCAAGGGCCGCCAGCTCACGCACCGGCCGTACGCGTCCCTCGGCTTCTACTGGCCCCTCCTCGGCCGCCAGGTTCGGGTCCGGGGCCCTGTCACGGTCGAGCCCGCCGAGGTCGCCCACGCCGACCTGCACGCCCGCTCGACGGGTGCGCTGGCCGCCGCGCTCGTGGGTCACCAGAGTGAGGTCCTGTCCTCGTACGAGGAGTTGGAGCGCGCGTCGGAGGCCGCCTGGGCACGGGCCGAGCGGGAACCGGACGTTCCCGTGCCCTCCTGGACGGCGTACGTCGTGGAGCCGGACGAGGTGGAGTTCTTCCAGGGGGACGCGCGGCGTCGGCACGTACGCCTCAACTACCGCCGGGAGGGGGAGGGTTGGGCCACGGAGCTGCTGTGGCCCTGAGGGCTGCCGACCACCCTCCGCTCAGACCTTCTCCCACACGGACACGTGCATGGTGCTGTCGTTCGTGAAGGGCTCCCCCTTCCACCCCGCCCACCGGTCCCGCAGCCGCATCCCGGCCAGCCGGGCCATCAGATCCAGCTCGGCCGGCCAGACGTACCGGAAGGGGATCGACCGGTACTCCGTCCGTCCGTCGACGACCGTCACATGGTGTGACCGCATCCTCTGCGTCGCCACGTCGTACGTGTCGAACCCCAGCCGCGTCGGACCGACCCGGAACGGCACGGCGTTCTGCCCCGGCGGCAGCCGCCGCAGGTCAGGCACCAGGACCTCGATCACGAAACAGCCGCCGGGCACGAGATGCGCGGCGGCGTTGCGGAAGCAGTCCACCTGGGCGTCCTGCGTGGTCAGGTTGTTGATCGTGTTGAAGACGAGGTACGCGACGGGGAAGCCGGGGCCCTCGACCCGGGCGGTCGCGAAGTCCCCGATGGTGACCCCGATGTCCTCGCCTCCCGGCTTGGCCCGCATCCGCTCCACCATGGCCCGCGACAGGTCGATGCCGTGCACGCGCACCCCACGCCGGGCGAGGGGAAGCGCGATCCGTCCGGTACCGACCCCGAACTCCAGCGCCCGCGCGCCCCCTTCGGCTCCCGGCCCGCCCGCGAGACCGGCGATCAGGTCCACCACGGGGTCCACGGCCTGCGGGCCGAACACCTCGTCGGAGGGGTCGTCGGGGGCGCCGTCGTAGTGCGCCGCGACGGCTTCCCCGAAGTAGCCGTCCGGATCGTCGACTTCTTCGTACAGCTCGCTCATCGAATTCCCTCCGGGGCCGGGTCGGTGGCCAGTCGCGCGTGCAGGTGGGCGTCCCGGAAGGCGTCCTGGCGCCCCTCGGCGAACGCCGCCCCGCGCAGGAGCCCCTCGTACCGGAACCCGCACAGCTCGGCGATACGGCAGGACGCGGCGTGGCCGACGACGTGGTCGAGTTCGAGCCGGTGGATGCCGAGTTCGGTGAAGGTCCAGCGGGCGGCGAGGTCGAGGGCCCGGGTGGCGACCCGGCGGCCACGGGCCTCGGGCAGCACCCAGTAGCCGACGACGGCCCTGCGCAGATGCGCGTCGATCCCGCTCAGCCCGACCTGCCCGAGGGTCGTGCCGCTCTCCGCGTCCGTGACGCGGAAGGCCACGGTCGAGCCCTCCGCGTCGGACTCGGCACGCCGTCGCAGCGACTCCCGGGCGCCCTCGAAGCTCGCGTCCCACACCAGGGGCGTGTTCCACCGCTGGAAGTCGGGATCGGTACGTCCCCGCAGCCACGCCTCGACATCGGCGTCGGACTCGGCGTCCCAGGAACACAGCCGCAGGTCTCATATACAAATCTAACACTTCCAAAAAAAAGCCTT
>NZ_JARGEE010000711.1:0-2658 GCF_033794485.1 Streptomyces sp. MB09-02B | reverse complement strand
GGGGATACCCAGCTGTTCACGAGGGTTTTTGTTGGGAGCGGCATGTGTGTTATAGGGGCCGCGGTGTGGGTGTGCGTCGCGGTCTTCATGGACATCAGCGTGGTACCTCAACTTTGCTTGAGGTCAAGTGAACTCACGCCGCGTCCGATTCCGTCGGTCACCCGTTCACACCCCCACCGGCCACCCAGCGCGTCCCGGTTCTCCGCGCCCCCACCCTCGCCCCTGTGACCTGCACAAACATCCATCGACCCGGCCGTCCCCGCCCACCGCCTGACACCCATTCACCTTATTTCTGACAAACCATCAGGAAGCGCGCGGGGCGGAGAGCCACTTACCTCGGAGAGGAACGGAGGACTCTCGGAGGAGGCAGCACGATGCGACGTACCGCCCGGACGCTGGCCACGACCGCGCTCGCCCTCGCCTTCGCGGCGCTCGCCGGCGCACCCGCGTACGGCGGGTCGGGCTCCGGGCGCCTCGAACTGTCCCCCGCCGCTGTCGTCCCCGGCGACGAGGTCACCGTCCGCACGGCGGCCTGCGGTGCGGACGGTACCGCGACGGGGGACGCCGGCGCGGTCGGCGCCGGCTCCTTCCCGCTCACCCCCGGCGAGGGGCAGGGGCGGCTCGGCGGGCGGTTCGAGGTGCCGCCGAGCGCGCAGCCGGGGACGTACGAGATCGTCGCGACCTGCGCGGACGGAGACTCCCGGGTCACGGGCGACCTGGTGGTCTCGCTCACCGGCACGCGGACCGGGCAGCCGACGTACCCGAGAGGAAGCGTGAAGACGGGGGTCGGCGGCGCACTCGGCCCCGACCCCGTGCAGACCGCGGCGGGTGTGACGGCCCTGGCCGTCGCCGCCGCGGGCGGTACCTGGCTCCTGCATCGCCGGGCGAGAGGCGACGGGATCTGACGGACACCCTCCGCCGTCCGTCCGCCGGTACCGCCGTCCCCTCCTCCCCTCCGGGCCCGACGCCCCTCGGCCCGGAGGGGAGGAACAAGGGGGGCCACCAGCTTGCGGCGCGCCCCGACGGGGTGCCGTCGGCCCATGAGGAGGTTTCTGTGCGTCGGGTCGCCAATGCCGTCATAGCCGGGGTCACCGTGGTGGCCCTCTGTTCGGGCGCGTGGCTGCTGCGCAGCGGGACCGCGTCGCACGCGCCGCCGCAGCCGTCGGCCGCGCAGGCCCACGACCGGTCGAGTGGTGCGTCGGGCACGTCGGGCACGTCGAACGTTCGGGGGGACGAGGGGTCTGCGGCCGTCGCGCTGCCGCCCTCCCCGCCGGTGCGGATCCGCATCCCCTCGCTCCGCGTCGACGCGCCGCTCATGGGGCTCGGTCTCACGCCCACCGGCAGCCTCGACGTCCCGCCCGCCGAGAAGGAGAACCTCGCGGGCTGGTACGAGGCCGGCACGACGCCGGGTGAGCGGGGCACCGCGATCGTCGCCGGGCACGTGGACAACGCCGACGGTGCCGCCGTGTTCTACCGCCTGGGCGCGCTGCGGCGGGGCGCCGCTGTCGAGGTGGACCGGCGGGACGGCGGGACCGCCCTGTTCACGGTGGACGCGGTGGAGGTGTACGACGCGCGGAACTTCCCCGACGAGAAGGTGTACGGGGCCGCGCCGAGGCCCGAGTTGCGGGTCATCACGTGCGGCGGCGGATACTCACGGGCGACCGGCTACCAGGGGAACGTGGTCGTCTTCGCCCGCCTCACGGGCAGCCGCGCCCGCTGATCACCGACACCCGACCCCGCGCGCGCAGCTCTTCACGCCACCCACTGCTCGTACCCCATCTTCGCCACCAGCGTGAAAACGACCGTCAGCAGGACGACGCGGACGAAGCCGCTGCCCTTCTTGAGGGCGGTGTGGGCGCCCACCGTCCCGCCGACGAGGTTGAAGACCGCCATCAGGGCCGCCAGTTGCCAGTAGACCGTGCCCTTCCAGGCGAACATGGCGAGGGCGCCCGCGTTGGTGCAGCAGTTGACGATCTTCGCGGTGGCGGAGGCGGTCACCAGGTCGAGGTGGAGGACGGCGGTCAGGGCGAGGACCAGGAACGTGCCGGTACCGGGGCCGACGAGGCCGTCGTAGAAACCGATGCCGACACCCGCCAGGCCGATCGCGGCGAGGACACGGCGCGCGGAGACCGGGCCGGTGCCGGGGGCCGTGCCGAAGGAGGGGCGCAGGATGACGAAGGCGCCCACGGCGAGCAGGACCACCATGACCACCGGCTTCAGGACCTCGGTGCTCATGCCCGCGGCCACGAAGGCACCGGCCGTCGAGCCCGCGAGAGCCGCCAGGCCGATGCGTACGGCGGTCTTCACGTCGACGGGCGTGCGCCGGGCGTACGTCACCGCGGCACCCGTCGTGCCGACGATGGCGACGGCCTTGTTGGTGCCCAGCGCGTACTGCGCGGCCGAGGCGCCGTTCGGCAGGCCCAGGAGGAGGGTGGGGAGGAGCAGGAGCCCACCGCCGCCCACCACTGCGTCGATCCAGCCGGCCGCGAGCGCGGCGACGCACAGGACGACGACCATGGTCAGCGATATATCAGGCATGATCGCGACCCTATGCGGTGAGATAGGTGCGTCGTCCATCGACCTGAGGATCTTCTGAGGTTCGGCACCCCGGCCGGTCCGCCCTCGCCCCGTGCACCCCGCCGGTCTCGCCCCGTGCAC
>NZ_JARGEE010000710.1:0-2672 GCF_033794485.1 Streptomyces sp. MB09-02B | reverse complement strand
AATGTGTGTATAGGGACCAGCCCCGGCCCTCCGGCGCCACGGCCCCCCGGCGCCACGGACCTGTCGAGCACGTTCGGGTGTACGGCTCGCGCCCGCGTTGCGGCCGTCCGCCGGGTTCGGACCATTGGGTCGGGCGTCACCGGGTCCCGCGCCTCACTGCTGCGGACCGTCGACCGACGCGGGTGAGCGGGAGGAGCCGACATGCCTGCGGTGCTCCCGGTCCGTCCGCTGACCGGGAGCTTCATCGACGACATCAACAAGGCCGGGCCCTCGGAGGTCCCCGCGTTCTGACGCCGGGCCCGACATGAGGCCGCCGCCGACGGGCAGACTCCCCCTCCCTCCCGTCGGCGGCACCTTCACGGGCTGTCGCGGCGGTCGGCCCGCCCCTCCCGCAGCCACGCCCGTGTCCCGAACGACGCGCACGCCCGCGAGGCCACCACAGCCGCCGCCCGCAGGGCCTCGACGAAGCCGTGCGACGTCAGGGCGTCCCGCCCGGCGAGGCCATGGGCCAGCGCCCCGTGCAGGACGTCGCCGGCGCCCAGCGTGTCCGCGACCCGGACGGCGGGAACGGCCACCGTGCCCCGGCCGTCCGGGCCCGCCCACACCAGGGGGCGGGCGCCCCGGCTGACCGCCGACCGGACGGCCCCGTGCTCCCGCAGGAACCGCAGGGTGTCGGCCGGCCCGCTCCCCGGTGCCTCCGTCCCGGGCGGACGGAAGTCCTCTGAGCAGACGGCCACGTCGATCGACGGCAACAGCCGCTCCGTACCGGCCTTCCAGCTGCCGCCGTCGAGCACGGTCCGGCGACCGGCCGCCCGCGCCGCCCCGGCGGCGGCCACGGCCAGCTCCATGTGGTGGCCGTCGAACTCCACGACGTCCGAGGCCGCCACCAGCGCGTCGAGATCGTCCGGCGGGGCCAGCCGGTGTCCTGTCGCGTTGGTCGAGGCGACGGCCCGGTCGCCGCTCGACGCGGTCACCAGCACGGACGACACGGCCGGCGGCCCGACCGAGTCGGCCGCCAGGTCCACCACCGTCACCCCCAGCCGGTCCAGATCCGCAGCGACGGCGGCCCCCAGCGGATGGCGGCCGATCGCGGTGAGCAGCGTGGCCGTACCGCCCAGACGGGCGAACGTCACCGCCGCGTTCGCCGCCGGGCCGCCCGCGGCCACGAGCTGCTCACGAGCCGTCAGCTTCTCGTTGGGCCCCGGCAGCCGGTCGACGAGCTGTACGACGTCCAGCGTGCACAGCCCGACGAACAACCCCCGACGACGCCTCCGCGCGCCCGCCGCACCGGCTCCTGACTCCACCAAGGCATCTCCACTCTCCGCCGAGCGGACCGACACTCGCGCGTCCCGTCGCGTCCCGTCGCGTCACTCCCGGCAGTGCGGACGGTACGCCCACGGGGAAAGTACCGCCTCCACTCGGCCCGGGACGGTGACCGGGGAGGCGGCGGCGCGGACCCGGGCGGCGACGTGGGCGACACGCGCAGAACCGTCCGACGCTCGGCACGAGTTCGCGGCAGCCTGCGTCGCCTGGCTCCCGGCAGGGGCGTGCGACCGGTGCGGCGGCCCGCTCGCCCGCCGGCCTCGGCGGAGGTACGTGCGGGGGCGCGGTGACCGAGGCGTCCGGACGACGGGTCGAACCGGGCCCGGTGAGGCACGGGGCGTGGCAGGGTAGGGGATCGGGTGCTCCGGGTGGTCGCGCGCCGTGCCTGGCGTGCCCGGCGCACAATGAAGCTTGGAAGCAGTGCCCCGCAGTCGATCTGTGAGCCCAGGGACCACGGCTCCGGTCGTACGGAGAGAAGGAACGATGGGCGAGCACGGTGTCGCCACGGCCGCGGTCGACGCCAGGGGACTGGTGATCGCGTGGAGTGCCGGCGCGCGACGGGTGCTCGGTCACGAGCCCGGTGAGGTGCTCGGCCGTCACGCGGCCGACCTGCTGGCCAGGTCCCTGCCCGCCGCTGCGCGCAGCCGGCTCACCGAACCGGCCGACTGGCGCGGCCCCGTGCACGCACGGCATCGAGACGGTCACGACGTGGAGCTGGAGCTGGAGGCGCATCCCCTGCTGGACGTCGAGGGCCGCACGCAGTGGTTCCTGACGGCCACGGTGCCGGAGCCCGCCGCCCGGCTGCGCGTGTGGGCCCTCGACCAGCTTCCCGTGCCGATCGCGCTCTTCGACCAGGACGGGCTCGCGGTGTCCGCGAACTCCGCCATGGAGAAGGTGATGGGCAGGTCGCAGCAGGACCTGCTCGGCCGGCGGGTGGGCGTGTCCGCCGACGGGCAGCGCAGGCTGCCGGGCTTCGAGGGGCTCGACGACGTGGTGCAGCGGGTGCTGCGAACGGGTGAGCCGATGCCGTACGAGGCATGGCTGCGCGCGCCGGGCGAAGCGCGCGAGCACGCGTGGCTGGTCTCCCTCAGCCCGTTGAAGGACGCCTCCGGCGACGTACGGGGCATGTGCCTGGCCGCGATCGACAGCACGGAGCAGTTCCTGGCCCGCCGGCGTCTGAGCATGCTCAACGAGTCCGGCAACCGGATCGGCTCCACCCTCGACGTGACCCGCACCGCGGAGGAGCTCGCCGAGGTGTGCACCGACCACCTCGCCGACTTCGTCATCGTGGACCTGCTGGACTCGGTGCTCGCCGGTGAGGAGGCCGCCCCCTCGCCCGGGGCCCACCC
>NZ_JARGEE010000070.1:0-28480 GCF_033794485.1 Streptomyces sp. MB09-02B | reverse complement strand
ATGACTGAGGGCAAGGCCACACCCCGGTGTGGCCTTGCCCTCAGTCATTGTGCAACTAGTTGCACAATCGGCGTGGCGTCGTCTACAACCTTGCTGACGACGCCACGCACGGAGGGCCCCATGAGCCGTTACCCGCACCTGCTGAGCCCGCTCGACCTGGGCTTCACCACGCTCCCCAACCGCGTGCTCATGGGATCCATGCACGTGGGCCTGGAGGAGGCCGAGCGCGGCTTCGAGCGCATGGCGGAGTTCTACGCGGCCCGGGCACGCGGGGGAGTGGGCCTCATCGTCACCGGCGGCATCGCACCCAACGAGGCCGGCCGCCCGTACGAGGGCGGCGCCAAGCTCACCACCGACGCCGAGGCCGACCGGCACCGCGAGATCACCGACGCCGTACACCGCGAGGGCGGCCGGATCGCGATGCAGATCCTGCACTTCGGCCGGTACGCCTACCACCGCGACCTCGTCGCGCCGAGTGCACTGCAGGCTCCGATCAGCCCGTTCGTCCCGCACGCGCTCACCGACGCCGAGGTCGAGCAGACCATCGACGACTACGCGAACGCGGCCCGCCTCGCCCGCCGCGCCGGGTACGACGGCGTCGAGATCATGGGCTCCGAGGGCTATCTGATCAACGAGTTCATCGCCGCCGGGACCAACCACCGCGACGACCGCTGGGGCGGCTCCTACGAGAACCGCACACGCTTCCCCGTCGAGATCGTGCGCCGGGTGCGCGAGGCTGTCGGCGAAAACTTCATCGTCGTCTACCGGCTGTCGATGCTGGACCTCGTCCCCGGCGGCTCCACCCTCGACGAGGTGGTCACGCTGGCGAAGGCCGTCGAGGCGGCCGGGGCGACCATCATCAACACCGGCATCGGCTGGCACGAGGCCCGGATCCCCACCATCGCGACCTCGGTGCCGCGCGGCGCGTACACCTGGGTGACGAAGAAGCTGATGGGCGCGGTGTCCGTCCCGCTCGTCACCACCAACCGCATCAACACCCCCGAGCTGGCCGAGGAGTTGCTCGCCGACGGCCACGCCGACATGGTGTCCATGGCCCGCCCGATGCTCGCCGACCCGGACTTCGTCAACAAGGCCCGCGAGGGCCGCCCCGACGCCATCAACACCTGCATCGGCTGCAACCAGGCCTGCCTGGACCACACCTTCAGCGGTCAGATCACCTCCTGCCTGGTCAACCCGCGCGCCTGCCACGAGACGGAACTCGTGCTCTCCCCGACCCGGCGGCGCAAGCGCGTCGCGGTCGTCGGCGCGGGCCCGGCGGGACTCGCCTGTGCCGTGAGCGCGGCCGAACGCGGCCACGAGGTCACGCTGTTCGACGCGGCGAGTGAGATCGGCGGCCAGCTGAACGTCGCCCGCAGGGTCCCCGGCAAGCAGGAGTTCGACGAGACGCTGCGCTACTTCCGCAACCGACTCGACGCGCACGGCGTCGACGTACGCCTCAACACCCCGATCACGGCCGACGACCTCACGGCGACGGCGTACGACGAGGTCGTCGTCGCCACCGGTGTCACCCCCCGCACCCCCGACCTGCCCGGTGTCGACCACCCCAAGGTCCTCGGCTACCTGGACGTCCTGCGGGACGGCGCCCCCGTCGGCGACCGCGTCGCGATCCTCGGCGCCGGCGGCATCGGCTTCGACGTCGCCGAGTTCCTGACCGACGGCGGGGAGAAGACGAGCGAGGACCCGGCCGCGTACTTCCGGCAGTGGGGCGTCGACATGGATTACCGCGCCCCCGGCGGCCTCGCCGTCCCCGAGCGGCCCGCCCCGCCGCGATCGGTCCACCTCCTGCAGCGCAAGACCACCAAGGTCGGCGCCGGACTGGGCAAGACCACCGGCTGGATACACCGCACCGAACTCAAGCACCGAGGCGTCACCATGGTCCCCGGCGTCCAGTACGACCTGATCGACGACGCCGGGCTGCACGTCACCGTCGACGGCGTCCGTCAGGTGCTGGAGGTCGACACGGTCGTCCTCTGCACCGGCCAGGACCCGCGCCGCGACCTGTACGACGACCTGATCGCCGCCGGGCGCTCCGCGCATCTCATCGGCGGGGCCGACGTGGCGGCCGAACTGGACGCCAAGCGGGCGATCAAGCAGGGCACGGAGGTGGCGGCGGCGCTGTAGGAGGCGTCGCGGGAGTCCGCCCGAGGGGGTGCGTGCGTCCGGCCCAGGGGGCGCGGGCGGGCGTGGCACGCCCCCCGGCCTTCCTAGGATGAGTCCATGTCACTCCCGCACGCGATCCTCACCGCCCTGCTCGAGAAGCCCTCGTCGGGCCTGGAGCTGACCCGGCGGTTCGACAGGTCGATCGGCTACTTCTGGTCGGCTACGCACCAGCAGATCTATCGCGAGCTCGGGAAACTGGAGGGCGAGGGCTACATCCGGGCCCTGCCCGCCGAACGGCCCGCCCGGGGCCAGAAGAAGAGCTACGAGGTGCTGCCGGCCGGCCGCGAGGAACTGGCCCGCTGGACCTCCGCGCCCCAGGACCCCAAGCCGTGGCGCGACGCGCTCTTCGTCCGGCTGCGCGCCGCCGCCGTGGTCGGCACCGACGGCCTCGAGGACGATCTACGGCGCCATCTCGCCCTGCACCGACGGAAGTTGGCGGAGTACGAGAAGATCGAGCAGCGGGACTTCGGGCCCGGCCGCGACACCGCCCAGGACCGGCTCCAGCATCTGATCCTGCGGGCGGGGATCGACCTGCAGACGTTCTGGACGCAGTGGCTGACGAACGCCCTGGAGGAGTTCGCGACGCTGCCGGGGGACACCGGCGGCGGCGCGGACGGGAGCGCCGAGCAGGAGAGCGCCGGCGGGGAGTAGGCGGCCGTACGCGTCACGGGCTGCCGCTCACCCAGGGATCGGGACGAGCGCCCACCGGAGGTCAGAGGCGGTGCGGCTTCGCCCGGCGGCGCAGGTACCAGACGGCCGCTCCGGTGCCCACGGCCACCAGCGCCCCGCCGCCCACGAGGGTGACGGTGCCGTACTCCCGGGTCGCGCCGCCGACGCCACCCATGACGCCGCGTGCGGGCGAGGACGTCGTGGAGATGGTGGGGGTGGCCGCCGTGACGATGACGGACTGGGTGCCCGCCGTGGTCCCGTCCTTGCACACCACGATCACGGTGTGTGTACCCGGGCCCACGTTCGCCCACGACGCGGACTGCGTGGTGCTGGTACCGGTCAGGGTCACCTGACGTCCTTGGGAGAAGTTCGCCTGCCCGCCGGAGAGCAGCGAGGCGGTGCCGAACGTGCCGTTGGTGCTGTTGGGGCAATCGCTCGTGGTCACGGTGACCGAGGAGCCCGTGGTGCTCACCGAGATCCCGGTCGGGACCGCCGCGGCCGGCTGCGCGGTCAGGGCGATCGGCAGCGCGGCGGCGGCCACCGTCAGGCCGGAGCGGAGGAGTAGCTGAGAGGTACGCATGGTCTGCCCTCCAGCGGCACGGTCGCGGCACATCCCTTGCGCCGCCGAGGATCGGGGGACCCGTGCTGCCTCAGGGTGAGCCAACGTGCCCCGCGCCCCGCCCGCATGCGGACGACGCCCGGGCAGGTGACGGATACCGCCGTGCGGGGGACACCGCGGCCGTCACCCTTCGGTGGTGACCGTGCGCTCCACCGAGAACCCGCCCCAGGTCCCGTCCGGCAGCTTCGCCCGGATCCGCACGCGGTACGTCACCCCGGCCTCCCGGCCCAGGTAGAAGCCGTACGAGGCCCGGCCCCGGGGCGGGGTCCCGCCCCAGACGAGGGTGGTCGCCGGCCGCCCGTCGAGCTGGATCTCGTACTCCGTGACCACCCCGTCGACGGGCGGGGGCAGCCAGGACAGCTCGACGGAGTACGCCCCGTCGTCCAGGCGTGTCGCCGCACGGAACCCGGTGGGCGCGGTGCCCCGTCCGTCGTCCGTTCCCGGAGCGGTGCTCAGCCGTACCTTCGCGCTCACGGGCGAGACGTTGTCCGCCGCGTCCCGTGCCCGCACGGTGAAGGAGTACCGGGTGCCGGGCCGCAACCCCGTGACCACGGCCGCCGTCTGCTCCCCGCCCACACCGTGGATCTTCGAGCCGCCTTGCAGGATGTCGTACGACTCCACGTCCCGGTCGTCCGTCGACGGCTCCCACGACAGCCGCACCGTGCCGCTCCCGAGCACCTTCCCGTCGAGGCGCCCCGGCCGGCTCGGGGGCCGCCGGTCCGCCGTCCCGGCGGCGGGTGTCGTGGCGCGGACCCCGGCGCTCGGCGGCCCGAGGTCCCCGGAGGCGCTACGCGCCCGCACGGTGAACACGTACGTGGTGGAGGGCCGGAGCCGGGTGACGTCCACCATATGCTCGTCGCCCGGCACGTCCTCGACCTTGGTCCCGCCCCGGTACACCTCGTACGCGGCGATCTCCGTGTCCCCGGGGGCCCGGTTCCACATGACGTGCACGCTGGTGGCGCTGCCGGCGTCGGCGGTGACGCCGGGTGGGGCGGGCGGCGGTCGGCTGCCGGGGCGCTCCTCCACCGCGCACCCGGCCGTGAGGAGCAGCGAGCCACAGAGCGCCGGCACCAGGACGAGTGCCTGCACGGAAACGCGTCGCACGATCTGCCCCCCTCGATCGTCATGAGCGGTTGATTGGTCTGTACCTGTCCTCATGTATGGCATGCCTGACGCGGTCACATCAAGAGGTGGGTGAGATGTGGACGAGGTTCACGGCTCCGTGGGCGGCTCCGTATGCTGGTGCTCCGACACGGTGTGAACTCGCCTCTGTGCCAGGCCAGTTCATGCCGTACGGCGCGGGCCGCTGTCGTCGCCGATCCCGCGCCGACGAGAGCGGCCGAGCGGCCGGGGACGAGTCGGGCCCGGGCCCTCGGCCGCGCCCGTGGTCCGTCCGGCCCCCTCCCGGTGGCCGTCCTCTCCGACCCGCACCACCTTGGGGTGAGTGTCCGTCATGTCCCCCCAGGAGAGGGTCCCTCATCGTGCGAGTCCGCTCGTTGACGCTGGCCGCGGTCGGCGCCGCCCTGCTGGCCCCCGTCGCCCTGCCCGCCCTGGCCCATCCACAGCGCCCCGCGCAGCACGAGGGTGGTGTGACCGCCGCCGACCTGTTGGCCAGGGCGCGCGGCTGTGTCCGGGTCTCCGAGGGGCTGTACAGCAGCGACGCGGGGAAGCCCGCCGTGATCCCCGTCTGCGGTGTCGACGGCGCGGTGTACTGGAAGGCCGACATGGACATCGACTGCGACGGCCGTCCGAGCGCGCGCTGCAACCGTGAGACCGACCCGTGGTTCCAGCCCGCCACGTCCTTCCTGCAGTCCGACGGACGCTACCTCCGCTCCGAGAGCCTGCCGTTCGTCGTCGTGCCCGCCGCAAGCCGCGTCTGGGACTACCGGGTCCACGGAATCAAGGGCGGTTCCGTCGCCGCCGTCGTCCACGGGGACCGGGTCCAGTACGCCGTCGTGGGGGACACCGGCCCGCAGAACATCATCGGCGAGGCCTCCTACGCCACGGCCAAGGGGCTCGGCATCCGCCCCGACCCGCGCACCGGCGGCACCGCATCCGGCGTCACCTACATCGTCTTCGAGGACTCCGAGGTGACGCCGATCGAGAGTCACCGAGCGGCGGTCCAACTGGGCGAGGAACTCGCGCGGAAGTGGGTGGAGGGCGCGGGGATGCGCCGAGGCGCGGCGATGCGGGGCGGCGCGACGAACTGACTCCGCCGCCCCGGCGAGGGCGGCCTGGGGGCCGGGGGGCCTCGTACGCGCCGGCCGCCCGGCACCACTGCGCCGGGCAGGTCGCTCGGCGGCCGTCACTCCTTGCGATACGTGTACGCCTCCGAAGCCGCGGCCGCCACCGTCGCGAGGTCCGCGCCCGTCGAGGCCGTGACCACCGCCGCGACGGCGCCCTCGACGAACGGGGCGTCGACCAGGCGCGTGTCCGCGGGGAGTTCGTCGCCCTCGGCGAGGAGCGCCTTGACGGTGAGGACCGCGCTGCCGAGGTCGGTCAGGACCGCGACCCCGGCACCCCGGTCGACGGAGGCGGCCGCCGCCGAGATCAGTTCGGCGCTGGTGCCCAGGCCCCCGTCCTCGGTGCCCCCGGCCGGGGCGACGGGAACGGAGGCCCCCGCACCGGCGAGTCCCCGCGCCAACTCGGCCACCGAGGCGGCGACGGCGGCACTGTGCGACACCAGCACGATGCCGACCCGCTTCTCCTCAGACATCGGCGGCGTCCGCGTCGGCCGTGGCGGCGAGGGCCGCGATCAGCAGCGCGGCGGAGGTGGCACCGGGATCCTGGTGGCCGATGCTCCGCTCACCGAGATAGCTGGCCCGGCCCTTTCGGGCCTGCAACGGTGTGGTCGCCGAGGCGCCCTCCTCGGCCGCGGTCCGCGCGGCGGCGAACGACCCGGCGAGCGCGTCGACCGCCGGGACCAGCGCGTCGATCATGGTCTTGTCCCCGGGTGCGGCCCCGCCCAGCGCCATGACGGCGTCGACCCCGGCGCGCAGCGCGTCCGTGAGCTGCGCCTCGCTCACCTCGGCGGCGTCGCCGAGCGCCTTGCCGGTCCGGCGCAGCAGGGTGCCGTACAGCGGGCCCGACGCGCCGCCGACGGTCGAGATCAGCTGCCGCCCGGCGAGCACGAGGACGGCGCCGGGCGTGTCCGGCGCCTCCTTCTCCAGCACGGCCGTCACGGCGGTGAACCCGCGGCGCAGATTGCTGCCGTGGTCGGCGTCCCCGATCGGTGAGTCGAGCGCCGTGAGCCGCTCGGCCTCGCGTTCCACCGAGGCCGCGGTGGCCGTCATCCAGCGACGGAAGAAGTCGGCGTCGAGCACGGGATCTCCTTGCGTGGTGAGTGAACTGACGTGCGGTGGCGTTCCGCCCGCTCACACGCCCCAGCGCAGACCGGGTGTCCGCACCGGCGCGTCGTACAGCCGCAGCAGCTCCTCGTCGACCTGACACAGTGTCACCGACGCGCCGGCCATGTCGAGCGAGGTGACGTAGTTGCCGACGAGGGTGCGGGCCACGGCGACCCCGCGTTCGGTGAGCACCCGCTGCACCTCCGCGTTGAATCCGTACAGCTCCAGCAGCGGTGTGGCGCCCATGCCGTTGACCAGCAGCAGCACCGGGTTGCGGGGGCTCATGTCGTCCAGGACGGCGTTCACCGAGAAGTCGGCGATCTCCCGCGAGGTCATCATGGCGCGCCGCTCACGCCCCGGCTCACCGTGGATGCCGACGCCCAACTCCAGTTCCCCGGCGGGGAGATCGAAGGTGGGGCTGCCCTTGGCCGGGGTGGTGCAGGCGCTCAGGGCCACCCCGAAGCTGCGGGAGTTCTCGTTGACCTGCCGGGCCAGCGCCTCGACCTGCTCCAGCGGCTGCCCCTCCTCGGCGGCGGCCCCCGCGATCTTCTCCACGAACAGCGTCGCGCCCGTGCCGCGCCGCCCGGCGGTGTACAGACTGTCAGTGACGGCCACGTCGTCGTCGACGAGGACCTTGGCGATCTGGATGCCCTCGTCCTCGGCGAGCTCGGCCGCCATGTCGAAGTTCAGCACGTCCCCGGTGTAGTTCTTCACGATGAACAGCACCCCGGCGCCGCTGTCCACGGCCGCCGCGGCCCGCACCATCTGGTCCGGCACGGGGGACGTGAACACCTCCCCGGGACAGGCCGCCGACAGCATCCCGGGCCCCACGAACCCACCGTGCAACGGCTCGTGCCCCGATCCGCCCCCGGAGACCAGCCCCACCTTCCCGGCCACCGGCGCGTCCCGCCGCACCACCACCCGGTTCTCCACGTCCACGGTCAGCTCGGGATGCGCGGCCGCCATACCCCGCAACGCATCCGCGACGACGCTCTCGGCTACGTTGATCAGCATCTTCACTGGTACCTCCGGTAGACGTTTCGGTCGGGCCGCCGGCCTGCTTTCGCCGGTCGGCGCAGCAGGGGTCAATTATTGGTCCTGGCGGTCGGTGGCGGTACTGATGCCGACTTCGGGGTGAGGGGGCGTCAGGCTGCGGAGGTGGTCGGACTCGGGTCGGCACAAGGGCATCTGCTGGAAGTATCGACCTTGAGGCAACGAAGGTCACGTGCCTGGGCGCTGACGAGCGTGGCAAGGTGCCCAAGGCTCCCTGCCGGCGGAGCGCGTGGTGGCCTTGTGGTAGTCGGGCCTGCTGCGAGACTCCCGAGGTGCGGACCGGGTCGACGCGAAGATGGCTCGCGGCCGCGGCCCCCTGCTACCTGACCTCGGCTCAGAACGCCGTGTAGCCGCCGTCCACGGGAAGGACGGCGCCGGTGATGTACGACGACTCCGGGCCGGCGAGGAAGAGGACCGCGTCCGCGATTTCTTCGGGGGTGGCGAGCCGGCCGATCGGGATGGAGTTCTCCCTGGTGCGCCGGTAGGCAGCGGGATCGGGCCGCCGCTGGAACGATGCCTCGATGACGGGCGTCACCGTCAGGCCGGGTGCCACGACGTTGACGCGGATGCCGCGGTCCGCCCATTCGACGGCGGCGCCGCGCGCGAGCGCGATGAGGCCGCCCTTGGCGGCGGAGTACAGGGTCTGGTTCGGCATGCCGACCATGCCGAGCCGCGAGCTGACGCACACCATCGACGCCCCCGACTCCGGTGCCAGCGGCATCAGATGCTTCATGACGAGGAACGCGCTCAGCAGGTTGCTGTGCAGCACCTCGCGCGCGTCGCCGTAGCCCATCTCCTCAAGGGGGCTGGACGCCTGGTGCCCGTGGCACAGGACGACGACCTCGACCCTTCCCAGACGGTCCGCCGCGCGGTCGGCGAGCTCGGAGACGAAGGTCTCGTCGTTGACATCGCCGGGCAGGTAGAAGTCGTCGGCATGTTCCTGGGGCGGCTGGGGTCGCCGTCCGGTGAGCAGGAGGTTGGCTCCCTCGCGACGAAAATGGGAGGCGACTGCCTGACCGATCCCGCTCGTCGCTCCGGTGATCACGGCGTTGACGTTCTGAAGTCTCATAGGGGCCCTCATCAGAGCTGGGTGCCGAGTGGACCGGCCGTAGTCGGCTGCGGCGCTTGCGGCAGGGGCGGAGCACCGGAGCCACCGAGGGCCCCGGTGGTGTCGATCCGACCGGGAGTGCCGTCGCAGGGCCGTCACCTGCCGATGCTGTACACCTTGCGGATCGTCTCCTTGACGTCCCAGCGGCCGGACCAGCCCTTGGGCTGGACGATGACATCACCGGCGGAGATCTCGAAGGTCTCTCCCGTGGCCGCGTCGGTGATGACCGCGCGGCCGCTCAGGATGTAGCAGGTCTCGGTGTCCTCGCGCTCCTCGACGGGCCACCCGCCGGGCTGGGACTCCCACACACCCGCCAGGACCGTGTCGTCGGTGTCGAAGCGGAGACGGCCCAGCTGCGGGTCGCCGGAATCCGCACCAGGACGCCGGCCGATCGGTTCGAGAGCACCGGTGATCTTCGTGGCAGGAACATGGACGAAAGCGGACATCAGTGGGTTCCCTGGGTAGATCTGTTCACGCAGGACAGAGAATCGGAGGCGCTCAACACCCCCTAGGCCACGGGCACGGCGAGGTACTTGTACTCGAGGAATTCGCCGATGCCTACGCGGCCGCCTTCGCGGCCGAGGCCGGATTGCTTGACGCCTCCGAAGGGGGCCGCGGGGTTGGAGACGAGGCCGGTGTTGAGGCCGATCATGCCGCTTTCGAGGCGTTCGCTGACGCGCAGGGCGCGGTCGAGGTTCTGGGTGAACAGGTAGGCGGCCAGGCCGAACTCGGTGTTGTTGGCGGCGGTGACTGCCTCGTCCTCGGAGTCGAAGGTGAGGATGGCGGCGACGGGGCCGAAGACTTCGGTGTCGTTGATGGCGGCGTCGGCGTGGACGTGGGTGAGGACGGTGGGCGGGTAGAAGCAGCCCGGTCCTTCGGGGAGTTCGCCGCCGGTGAGGACGGTGGCGCCGTGCTTGACGGCGTCCCGCACCAGGTCGTGGGCCTTGCTGCGGCCGGCGTTGTCGATGAGGGGGCCGACGTCGGTGCCGGGCTGGGTGCCGTCGCCGACGGTGAGGGCGGCCATGCGGGCGGTGAGGCGCTGGGCGAACTCGTCGGCGACGGAGGTGTGCACGTAGATGCGGTTGGCGGCGCAGCAGGACTCGCCCATGTTGCGCATCTTGGCGACCATGGTGCCTTCGACGGCCACGTCGAGGTCGGCGTCGTCGAAGACGATGAGGGGGGCGTTGCCGCCGAGTTCCATGGAGGTGCGGATGACGGTGTCGGCGCACTGGGCGAGCAGGATCCGGCCGACCTGGGTGGAGCCGGTGAAGGAGAGCTTGCGGATCCGGCCGCCGCGCAGGAGGGGTTCGACGACGCCGGCCGCATCGGAGGTGACGACGATGTTGAGGACGATGGTGCAGCCGGCGGCGACGGCGGGGCCGATCTTGCGGGTGCCCATCGCCAGGGGGAAGTTCCAGGGGGTGATCAGCAGGCAGGGGCCGACGGGCTGACGGGTGACCAGGAGGCGGTTCCTGCCGTCGGGGGAGGTCGTCATGCCGCCGTCGATACGGACGGCTTCCTCGGAGAACCAGCGGAAGAACTCCGCTCCGTAGGCGACCTCGGCACGCGCCTCGGCCAGGGGCTTGCCCATCTCCAGGGTCATCAGCAGGGCGAGTTCTTCGGTGCGCGCGATGATGATGTCGTAGGCGCGGCGCAGGATCTCGCTGCGCACCCGGGGCGGGGTCGCGGCCCAGGCCGCCTGCGCGGCGACGGCAGCGTCGGCGGCGCGCTGTCCGTCGGCGGGAGAGGCGTCGGCGACCCGGCACAGCTCCTCGCCGGTGGCGGGGTTGTCGACGGACAGGGTCCGGCCGGACTCCGCGTCCTGCCAACTCCCGCCGATGAACAACTGCTTGGGAACATCACGGACGACGGGCGTGGTCATGACTGTGTCTCCTTGGACTCTCCCCCGGCGCCAGGGGTGGGCGCCTGTGGGTCAGGTGAGGGGTTCCACGGGCAGGACGCCGCCTTGGCTGTTCCTGGTGCCGCCGAGTTTGCGGACGAGGGCGACCAGGGCGAGGGCCAGGATCGCGAGGGCGATGAGGACGGCGCTGACCGCGGTGACGGTCGGGTCGACGTCGAACTGCAGGGCGTTGAAGACCAGCACCGGCAGGGTCCGGGTGTCGGGGGTGGACATGAACTGCGCGATGAAGAACTCGTCGAAGCTGGTGATGAACGAGAACACGGCGGCGGCGATCAGACCCGGTGTGGCCAGGGGGAAGGTGATGCGCCGGGCGATGGTCATCCTGCTCGCGCCCATGCTGGCGGCGGCGTCCTCGAGCCGCTCGTCGATGCCGCGCAGCGTCGAGATGAGGATGAGGATCGCGATGGGTGCGGCAAGCACGGTGTGGCCGAGGGCGATCGCGAGGGGGCTGCCGAGCATGCCGGCGGGTTCGAAGAAGAGGAACAGGCCGAGTGCGATGACCACTTGGGGGATGAGCATCGGGGCGAGGACCAGTCCGTAGACGGCCGCGTGCAGGGGGAGGCGGCCGCGGGCCAGGGCGGTGGCGGCGGTGACACCCAGGACGAGGGAGAACACGGTGGTCAGGGAGGCGACCAGGCTGGACAGGGCGATGGAGGTGGCCCAGTTCCCGCCGGGTGCGGCCATCTGCTCGTACCAGCGGGTGCTGTACTCCTCCGGGGGGAAGGTGCCGATGCCGTCGGCGCCGAAGGAGGTGACCAGGATGATGACGATCGGCATGGCCAGGAACAGCAGGATCGCGGTGGCGCCGAGGGCGCGGGCGACGTGCCCGGCCCGGGTCGCGGGCAGTTCCATCATGTGCTGCCTCCTCGTGCGGCTGTCTTCTTGCGGCGGAGCTTGGCCAGGCCGAGCACGCCGAGGCCGGCGAAGGTGAGCAGGAGCAGAATGACGCCGAACGCGGCGGCGGAGTTCCACTGGTCCTGCTTCATCACCTGCTGGTCGATCAACGCCGCGACCACGGTTTGCTTGCCGCCGCCCATCAGGGCCGGGGTGATGTAGTAGCCCAGGCACAGGATGAAGCTGAGCAGGCCCGCGGTCCCGATCCCGGGCGCCACCAGCGGCAGGTACACCCTGACGAAGATCGTCCATCGGGAGGCACCGAACCCGGCGGCCGCGGCCAGCAGCCTGCGGTCGACGCCGCGCATGACGCCCTGCAACACCAGGACGGTGTAGGGGAGCATCACCGAGGTGGTGCCGATGACGACACCGGTCTCGTTGTAGAGCAGCGAATAGGGTGCGCCGGGTGCGTGCAGTGCGCCGGCCAGTGTGTTGATCAGGCCGTGTTCACCGAGCATGATGATCCAGCCGTAGGTGCGGACCAGGGCGCTGATGAAGTGCGGGACGACCACGATCAGCATGGCCAGCGCCGCGAGGACGGGCCTCATCCGGGCGATCGCGTGGGCCAGGACGAACCCGACCAGCAGGCTGAGCACCGCGGTCTCCGCGGAGATCCTGAGCGTGGAGAGCAGAACCGAGAGGTTCACTCCGCTGAGAGCGTCGGTGTACCAGTGGAGGGTGAGACCCCCGGCGTCGCCCTCCAGACTGAGGGAGAGGACGCCGATGATCGGATAGACGAACAGGACCAGCAGGAACACCGTGACGGGCACGGCGTTGACCAGCGCGACCCGGGAGCGGTGCCCGCGCATCGCGGACATTCTGACGCGCACCTTGGCGGGTGCGAGAGCGTTGCCGGCCATGGCTCACCCCCCGTCCGTCTCGTCGAAGACGCTGACGTCCTCGGGGTCGGCGGTGACGCAGACGCGTTCGCCGGGGTGAGGCGGAGTGTGGGCGGTCTCGATCCGCAGCGGCGGCGTCCCGGCGGCCGCTCCGTCCAGGCGCACGCTGACCCGGGTCAGCGAACCGCAGTACACAGCCGTCTCGACGGTGCCGGTACAGCAGCTCTCCTCGGCGCCGGTCAGGCGCAGCTTGCCCGGCCGCACGGCGGCCCGCACACGCTGCCCGGGCGCCCAGGCGTGCGCGCGGGCCTTGAGCAGGCCACCGGTGTCCAGTCGCACCGGGGTGCACCCGTCCGCCGTCGACTCCGCGACCTCGCCGGCCAGGAAGTTCGCCGCACCGAGGAAGTCGGCGACGAAGGGGGTGCGGGGGCGTTCGAACAGACCGCGGGGGGTGTCGAACTGCTCGATGCGGCCGTCCTTCATGATGGCGATACGGTCCGACAGGACCAGCGCCTCCTCCTGATCATGTGTCACATAGATGACGGTCAGGCCGAGTTCGCGCTGGATGGACTTGATCTCGGTCTGCATCTGGTCGCGCAGCTTCTTGTCCAGCGCGCCCAGCGGCTCGTCCATCAGCACGATCGGCGGACGGTAGACCAGGACCCGGCACAGCGCGACACGCTGCTGCTGGCCACCGGACAACTCACGGGGCTTGCGGCCGGCGAACTTCGACAGCCCGGCCGCCTCCAGCGTCTCCCCGACCCGGCGCCGGATCTCCGCCTTGTCCACCCCGCGCAGCTGCAGCGGGAAGGCGACGTTCTCGGCGACGGTCATATGGGGGAAGAGCAGGTACTGCTGGAAGACGAAACCGAAGTCACGCTTGCCGGGGTTGAGCCCGGTGATGTCACGGCCGTCGACCTCGATGGTGCCGGAGTCGGGCTCCGTGAACCCGGCCAGCATCATCAGTGTCGTCGTCTTCCCGGACCCGGAGGAGCCCAGGAAGGTGACGAACTCACCCGCCGCGATCTCCATGTCGACACCGTCGACCACCGTCGTCCCGCTGTAGGACTTCCGCAGCCCCGTCACCGACAGCGACCTGCCGGTCGGGGCGTTGGACCGGGGGGCCAGGACGGCGGCGAGCTCGTCGGCCGACATCTTCCCGGTGCTGATCGTGTTGGTGCTCTCAGGCATCCGCCCACTCCTGCCAGCGCTTGGTGACGGCGTCACGGTTCTTGTCCCACCAGGCGACGTCGGCGTCGAACCCGACCTTCAGGTTCTGCGGTGAGGTCGGCAGCGTGGCCAGGACGTCCTCCGAGAGCAGCTTGATGGCGCCGGGGACGACCGGGCCGCCGGGGTAGAGCTTGGCGAAGGCCGCCTGCACCTCGGGACGCAGCGAGAAGTCGATCAGCTGGTAGGCGGCGTCCGTGTTGTCCGCGCCCTTGGGGATGCCCCAGCCGTTGGTGAGTCGCCGGGCGCCGTTCCACTGGTAGGCGACGGGCATGCCCTGCCTGATCAGCTCGTCCGCGCGGCCGCCGTACAGGCTGCTCGCGACGACCTCCTTGCGGCCGAGCAGGACGGCCGGCAGGGCACCGGTGTTCCAGAACTTCTTCACCCCGCCGCGGACCCGAGACATCGACTTGAAGGCCCGGTCGACGTCCAGCGGGTACAGCTTGTCCAGCGGGACCCCGTCGGCGAGCAGCGCGAACTCCAGCTCCGGGATGTCGACCTCGGCGCTCTGCAGGGAACGCGGACCGGCGAAGGCGTCGGTGTTCCAGAAGTCGGCCCAGTTCTTCGGGACCCGCTTCAGGCTGTCAGTACGGTAGGCCATCAGGCTGCACCACACGTTCTTGCCGACCGCGTGCTCCGGCAGCTGGTGCTCCGGGATGCCGGCACCCTTGACGCTCTTGAGGCGGTCGTGGTCCATCGCCTCCAGACAGTCCATGCGGGCCATCTTCTGGAAGACGAGCAGCGAGTTGTCCATCAGGTCGACCTGCGGACGGCCCTGCTTGACCTGGGCGATGACCTGCGCCGACTGGTAGTTGACCGTGCTGACGGTGACGCCCGTCTCCTTGGTGAACGGCTCGTAGATCGCCTTGGTCAACGCGTCGTTGTAGGCGCCGCCGCTGTTGCTGACGACGAGCCGCTTCTTACCGCCGCCGCCCGACGAGCCGCGGCTGCCGCCGCTGCCCATCAGGGTGCCGCAGCCGGTCACCGCGGTGGCGGCGGCCAGCGCGCCTGCGGTGCGGAGTACGGTTCTGCGTCCTGTCCGGTTGCTTTCCATGGCGGTGCCTCCTGGGGATCGCTCGGAATACGGGGATTCCGTGATGCGGGGACGTACGGGTCCTGTGGGGGGCTTTTCGCGCGCCGTCTGATCGGCGGAGGGGAACGCGCGGGGTCTGGGAGACCTGCCGCGCGAAACCCGGGGGAAAGAGAAGAAGGGGGATATGTGCGGTGAAGCCGCACCGTAACAATGACGAGGCAATCAGAGCGACGTTCGTTCCTATCGATTTGATTACCGTCGATCCCGCGGTCCACAGAGGCGACAGCGGGTCATGCCGGAGTTTCGTCCTGCACGGCAGCGCGGACCACGAAGTGACGTCCGTGCAGCGGTGCCGTGCGGGACGGGCGTGCGTTACCTGCTCAGATGCCGAGCATGGTGTTGAGCTCGTCGAGGGACTTCACGGTCACGTAGTCGTAGCCGTGGGTCACCGGGTCGTAGCCGCGGTCCAGCAGGATCAGGTTGCGGAAGCCCATGTCGTGCATCGGCATCAGGTCGTAGCGGGTGTGCGAGGAGACGTGCACGAAGTCCTCGGGGGACGCGCCGAGCTGGTCGAGCATGTACTCGAAGGCGGCGTACCGGGGCTTGTAGTAGCCGGCCTGCTCCGCGGTGTAGACCGCGTGGAAGTCCGCCCCGAGCCGGGGCACGCTCTCCTCCAGGAAGGAGTCGTCCGCGTTGGACAGGATCACCAGCTTGTACTTCTCGCCCATCTTCTTCAGCGGCCCCGGCACATCCGCGTGCGGGCCCCAGCCGCGCACGCCGTCGGCGAAACGCCTGCCGGCGTCCGGGGCCACCTTCAGACCCCACCGATCGCAGATCCGCTCGAAGGACTCGTGCAGCACCTGCTCGTAGGGGTAGTAGGCGCCGCGGACCTGGTCGTAGCGGTAGCCGCGGAACTCCTTGACGAACTGGTCCCACTTGTCGGCGGGAACCTGGTCGCCGACCAGTTCACGCGTGATGGGAGTGATCTGGTAGTTGATCAGCGTGCCGTAGCAGTCGAACGAGACGTACTTCGGACGGAACTGCAGAGAGGGGATTTTGTTGCTCATGACGGGGCTCCGATCTTTCTCTTACGGAAATGGGGTGGAGCGGTTGTTTTTTTCAGGCGTGCCCGTGCCGGGAATTGTCGAGTTGCGCGATGACGTCGTTCAGGCTCACGGCCAGGGCGCGCTCGATGTTGGTCCAGTCGTCCTTGGCGTGAGCGAGGAGATACTCACGCCGTTCCGGTGCGCGCTCCGCTCGCCAGTTCGTGAGAAGCGCGCGCAGGGTGAGTCGTGCCAGTGCGGCAACCGGGAGCAGGGGGATCTCCGAGTCCCTGAGCGGCCGCTCCCGCTGGTATCCGGCGACGAAGGCGCAGGCGTCCCGCCAGGGGTGCTCGGGTGTCCGGCCGAGCAGATTCGCCATCGGTACGGCCGGGTCGAAGATCAGGGCGCTGCGCACGGTGTCGCCGAAGTCGATGACACCGGTGACGAAGTGATCGTCACTCTTCGGATCCACCACGACGTTGTAGGGGCTGAAATCGCCGTGGATCACCTGTGTCTCGAGGTCGCTCAGCCTCGGGACGACGGCGTCGTCGAAGTTCCAGAAGACCTCTCGGGCCAGTCGACGGTGCTCGGGGCTCGGTGTGTACTGCACCAGGCTGGTCAGCCGGTGGAAGTGGCGGATGTCCCACACCAGCCCGCGTCCGTCGGCGGGGTGGCTGAACTCCCGCAGCGCCACGTCGACGCGTCCGAGCATCGCGCCGGCCCGCGCGAGCTGCTCCGCGTCCGGGCTGATCTGTGCCAGGACCGGACCCGCGACGAAGTCGAACACCCTCAGGATCCGTGTCCTGCCGTCGTTCAGCCGGATGGCCACGCTGTCGTGCCCGTCGGCGGTCGGCTTCACTCGCTGGACCGGCAGGTGCGGGGCAGCGCTTTCGAGGAAGCGCATCGTGGCGGTCTGGAGGTCGACGATCGCCTCCGGCTCGTCCGGCGGGGAGACCTTCACGAGGTAGTCACTCGCGTCGGTCCGGAGCCGGAAGGTGTCGTCCTTCTCGGTCGCCAGGCGTCCGAGACGTCCGTTGAGGTGGTAGTGCTTGTCGAGGAAGATGCTCACCAGCACCACGTCGACGGGTTCGTGCGACGACGTCAGGCCGCTCTCCTCGAGGAGCCGTAGGGCAAAGTCGGTTGCCGGTGAGGTGTTCACGGTCGGTCCCTTCGGCCAGGCTGCTACAGACGGTTCTTCGCGACCTCGGCGAAGGTCTCCAGGAAGCGGGTCACGTCGGCGGAGTCGAAGGCCAGCGGCGGGCGGATCTTCAGCGTGTTCGCCGACCTGCCCGTGCCGTTGATGAGGATCCGGCGGTCGCGCATGTCGTTGATGACGTCTTCGGCCAGCAGACGGTCCGGCTCGAGGGTGTCCCGGTCCTTCACGAGCTCCACGCCGACGTACAGACCGGCGCCGCGGACCTCGGCGACGTGGGGAGAGTCCTTGGTGATCTCCCGCAGTCCCGCGCGCAGGGCGTTGCCGCTCTCCAGGACCCGCTGCTGCACGTTCTCCGTCTCGAGCACGTCCAGCACCGCCGCGCCGGCGGCCACGGGGATCGAGCTGCCGCCGAAGGTGTTGAAGTAGCGGACGTTGCGTCCGAACTCCTCGCTGACCTCGGGGCGGAACACCACACCCGAGATCGGCATCCCATTGCCCATCGGCTTGCCCATGGTGACGATGTCCGGCAGCACGCCGAGGCGGCTGAAGCCCCACATCGACTCCCCGAGCCGGGCGAAGCCCGACTGGACCTCGTCCGCGATGTAGACACCCCCGGCCGCGTGCACCTCCTCCACCACACCCCGCATGTAGTCCACGGGATCGGTGAAGATGCCGTCGCTGGTGTAGGCGCAGTCGGTGATCAGGGCCGCGAGCCGGTAGCCGTGGCGTTCGAGGTCGTCGATCGCGGCACGTACCTGTCGGCGCATGTGCTCGGCGAGCGTGGTTCCCGGCGCGGCCAGGCGCGGGTCCGGCGGGTCGATGAGCCGGACGTTCGGACCCAGCGGCGACCCTGCGCCCAGATGCGGGGAGAAGCTCGCGACCTCCCGGGTGATGCCGTGGTAGGCCCAGCGGGTGACGATGATGCCCTCGCCGCCCGTGTGGAACCGTGCCACGCGCACCGCCAGGTCGTTCGCTTCCGACCCGCTGCACGCGATGCTCAGCCTCGACAGTTCCTCGGGGAACGTCGCGAGGAGCCGCTCCGCGTAGTCGACCAGGGCTTCCTGGACGTAGCGCGTGTTGGTGTTGACCGCCGTCATCTGGCGGGCGACCGCCTCGGCCACGTGCGGGTGGGCGTGCCCGACGCACGGGACGTTGTTGTAGGCGTCGAGGTAGTCGTTGCCGTCGCGGTCGATCAGGTGCGCCCCGTGACCGGAGACGAACTCGACCGGCTCCTTGTAGATGAGTGTGTAACCAGGACCCAGGACCTTGTCGCGGCGCTGGATGGTCTCCTGGAGGT
Organism: Streptomyces sp. MB09-02B; assembly: GCF_033794485.1. Taxonomy (NCBI): domain Bacteria; kingdom Bacillati; phylum Actinomycetota; class Actinomycetes; order Kitasatosporales; family Streptomycetaceae; genus Streptomyces; species Streptomyces sp. MB09-02B. The sequence continues at coordinate 10,093 of NZ_JARGEE010000070.1, read as the reverse complement.
GTTCGGGGAGTTCGCTCGTTGCCCCCGGGATGAACCGGTTGGGGTAGTTGGCGATTGCCCGACTAAGCGTGGAAGTCATCGGCAGGCACACCTTCAGTCTTGTTTCTTCGAGGTTGCTCGCTGCTGTGGCTGAGACCATACCATCGTTCGTTCCAGTTCCAACCTGAAACTAGAAAACTTTTTGGCTGGATCTGAGAGGGGTTCGGGCCGTGCTGCACGCCGGCCTGCCACGACTGTTCGACCTTGGCGTGCGGGCGGTGCCGCCGGGCCCCATGGAGGTGCGTACGACCATGTCGGCGCCCCGCGCGAGCAGCAACGCGGCGGGTGGTCGTGGAGCCGGTGAAGGGCGGTTTCCGGCCGCCGTCCAGCAGCGCTCGCCCGCCTCGTCCGGCGCGCCTGCTCGGCGAGCGGGCCTTCCCTGGGGCCGTCCCTGGCTCTCCGTCGGCGACATGGCGGAGGACCCCGCCGATGGCGGGGTCCTCGACGGACGCGGGGGCACGGTCCGCGGCGCTACTCAGGCTTCACTGGGTCGCGGCCTCGGCCGGCAGTGAGAACCGGGACCTGACTCAGCCGAGGTGACGGGCGGCGATCCGCGCCCCCGTCTCCTTCACCAGCCGGCCCAGTTCGTCGAGCCGACCGGGATCGAAGCGGGAGTCGGGCAGCGAGACGGCCACGGCGGCCAGCGGTGCGCCGGCCCCGTCGAGGACGGGGGCCGCCACGGTGCAGACCCCGGGGCGGTACCGGTTCCGGTCGACGGCGTACCCGCGGTCTTTGACGCGGCGGAGCTCCGCGAGCAGGTCCGCCGTTGCGGTGACGCTCTCCTCGCGGTGCTCGCCGAGGCCCTCGAACACGGGTGGGCCGACCTCCGGCGGCAGCAGGTGGGCGAGGATCGCGTGCCCGGTCGCGGTGGCGTGCGGTGGGGAGGTCTCGCCGAGGGCCTGGAAGGTCCGTACGGGGTGGTCGCAGTCGACCCGGTCGACCACGACCATCTCGTTCAGCGCGTCCGGCACGGACAGGTGGACCGTCTCGTTCAGCATGTCGCGGAGCCGCACCATGGGCTCACGCGCGGCGGGGAACAGACTGGCGCCGCGCTGGGCCGCGGGCCGTACGCCGAGCACCCGTGCGCCGATCTCCCAGCGGGTGGTGTCGCTGTGAAGCGCCCGTAGCCAACCTGCCTCGACGAGTGCCGCCACGGTCCGTCGCAGCCTGCCCTCGGGCACCCCGACGATCCGCGACAGCTCTCCAGCGGTGACCGGCTGGTGCCGGGCCACGGCCTCCAGGATGCGGAGCGACCTCGTCACGGTCCTCGACCGGCGGGAATGGTGCCACGGGCCGGCGCCGCCCCGCGTACCGCTCGCGGGCAACCGGGCCAGTACCCCCGTCAAGAGGTCTCTCCCGGGCGATCGGTGGCGGGGTCCAGGAGTTCCGCGAGGTGCAGGGCGCGGACACCCTGGTCTCCTGCGAGGTGGTCGATCTGGGTGGCGCAGCTGAAGCCGTCGGCGACCACGGGCCGTCCGTCGAGGTTGTCGAGACGAGGCTTGAGGGCCAGGTCGGCGACGGCGACGGAGGTGTCGTAGTGCTCTTCCTCGAAGCCGAAGTTGCCGGCGAGTCCGCAGCAGCCTTCGGCTTCGTCGACGGTGCGTACGCCGAGTCTGCGCAGGAGCGTGCGGGGGTGGCGGCTCTTGAAGGTGGCGTACTCGTGGCAGTGGGTCTGGAGCACCACGTGCTCGGGCAGCGGCGGCGGGGTCCAGCTCTCGTCGGCGAGGTCGGTCAGTGCTCCGGTGAGGGTCTGGACGCGGTCGGCGACGCGCCGGGCGGCGTCGGTGTCGAGGAGTTCGGGGACATCGCGTCTGAGGGCGGCGGCGCAACTGGGTTCGGCCACGATGATCGGCCGGTCGTCGCCGTCGTCCAGGGCGGCCACCGTACGGGCCATGATCCTGCGTGCCACGGACAGCTGGCCGGTGCTGACCCAGGTCAGGCCGCAGCACAGGCCTTCCCGCGGGGTGCAGGGGATGCCGGCGTCGGCGAGGACCCGGCTCGCGGCGCCGGCGACTTCGGGGCGGAAGGCGCGGGTGAAGCTGTCCACGAACAGCACGGCCGTCGACGGTTCTCCCGTCCGCACCGCGCGCAGGATCCTGCGCAGGGCGCGCCGGGAGGCGAACGCGGGGATCCTCCGCTTGGTGGTGATGCCGCCGAGACGGGCCAGCAGCTTCCCGACGGGGCCGCGCAGGAGGGCGTTGAGCGGACGGGCGGCGTATCCGGCCGGCGCCGAGGTCAGGGGCAACCAGCCCAGTGAGTAGTGGGAGCGGGGTCGCAGGCGGCCCTTGTAGTGCTGGTGCAGGAACTCCGCCTTGTAGGTGGCCATGTCGACGCCGACCGGACAGTCGCTGGAGCACGCCTTGCAGGACAGGCACAGATCGAGGGCGTCCCGCACCTCGGTGGAACGCCAGCCGTCTGTCACGGTCTCACCCCGCACCATCTCCTGCAGCAGGCGGGCCCGGCCACGGGTGGAGGCGTTCTCCTCGCCCGTGGCCCGGTAGCTCGGGCACATCACACCGCCGGAACCACTGCGACAACGGCCCACACCCACACAGCGGCGCACCGCACCGGCGAAACCGTCCCCGTCGTGCGGGAAGGCGAAGGATGTTTCCAGCACAGGGAGTTCACGCAGGGCGAGGTCGGCGTCGAGGGGGGCCGGGTCGACGATGACGCCGGGGTTCAACAGCCCCTCGGGGTCGAAGACCTTCTTGAAGGCGGCGAACGCGCGGATCATCCGGTGGCTGTACATGACCTCGAGCAGCTCACCGCGCGCCCGCCCGTCGCCGTGCTCACCGGACAGGGTGCCGCCGTGCTCGACGACCAGCGCCGCCGCCTCGGTCAGGAAGCGCCGCATGACCGTCCGCCCGGCCGCGGTCGCCGGGTCGAAGTCGATCCGCACATGGACACAGCCGGCGCCGAAGTGCCCGTAGAGCACACCGGTCAGCTCGTGGGAGACGAGCAGCTTACGGAAGTCGCGCAGGTAGCCGGCCAGGTTCTCCGGCGCCACCGCCGCGTCCTCCCAGCCCGGCCAGGACTCCCCGCCGACCACCGGACGCGCGGCCAGCCCGGCCCCGTCCTCGCGCACCCGCCAGAGCGAACGCCGCTCAGCGGGGGTCTCGACGACCCGGCCGCCGGTCATGCGCCCGCGCGCCCTGAGGGCGTCCAGCAACTCGGCGGCCCTGCTGTTCACCGCGGCCTGGTCATCGCCTTCGAGTTCGACGTACAGCCAGGCGCGGCCCTCGGGCAGGCCGGTGACGGAGTCCGGGCCGCGGCGGGCGCGCATGGTGGCGACGATCTCCTCGTCCATGCCCTCCACCGCGCTGGGCGACCAGCGCAGGATCTCCGGCACGTCCTCAGCCGCCTGCACCACGTCGTCGTAGCCGAGGGCGAGCAGGGTGGAAGCCTGTGCGGTCGCCACCAGGCGGACCGTCGCGGCGGTGACGACCGCACAGGAGCCCTCGGTGCCCACCAGAGCACGGGCCATGTCGAACCCGTTCTCCGGCAGCAGGTGGTGCAGCTGGTAGCCGGAGACCTGACGCGGGATGCGGCCGAGCTCGGTGCGGAGCAGCGCCAGGTTGTCGCCGATCAGTCGCTTCAGATCGGCCTCGATCCGGGCGACCAGCCCGGTGTCTCCGGGATCCACCGGGTGCAGCCCGGTGTGGTCGGCAACGGCCCGCACGCCGTCGGCCGTCACGATCTCCAGGGCCTCGACATGCCCGCTGGTCCGACCGTCGCGCACCGACCGGTTCCCGCACGCGTCGTTGCCGATCATGCCGCCGAGGGTGCAGCGGCTGTGCGAGGACGGGTCAGGACCGAAGTCCAGTCCGTGCGGCGCCGTCGCGCTGCGCAGCACGTCGAGGACGACACCGGCCTCGACGCGTGCGGTACGTGCATCGACGTCGATGTCCAGGATCCGGTTCATGTACCGGGAGAAGTCCAGGAGCACACCCGCTCCCACGGCGTTGCCGGCCATGCTGGTGCCGCCGCCTCGGGCGGTGACCGGGACGCCCGTCTCCCGGCAGGCCCTCAGCACCGCGACCACGTCGTCGGCGGTGCGCGGGAAGGCCACGGCCCGGGGCGGCACACGGTAGTTGGAGGCGTCGTAGGCATACGGACCCGTCGCCCCCGGTCCGGTCGCCACCCGCAGCGCGGGGGCGAGCTCGGCCAGCCGGGCGACCAGGGTGTCGACGGCGGCCGTCATCGGTCCGCCACCCTCGACGGGCCCGCCGCTCGCGACGGGACGGCAAGGAGGACCTCACGGCGCTCCACACGTGTGCTCAGCATCTCTGTCCCGCGCCTACTTGACGACGTCGAGGAACTTGTAGAAACCGCCCGCGAAGGGCAGGAACCAGGGCGGGCCGAAGTGGCCGGGGATCCGCTTGAAGGGCAGGTCGCTCCAGGGGTTGGCGCCGGCGTCACCGTCCATGTACGCGGCCATCTGCTTGCCCATGTGCGTGGCCATCTGGACGCCGTGGCCGGAGTAGCCGAGCGAGTAGAACAGCCCGTCCTGCTCGCCGGCGTGCACCATCCGGTCCATGCTCATGTCGACCAGACCGCCCCAGCAGTAGTCGACGCGCGCCTGCGTGAGCTGCGGGAAGACCTCGGTCATCGCCTTGTGCAGGATGCGGCCGCTCTTCGCGTCCGACTGCTGGTTGGACATGGCGAACCGGGCACGCCCGCCGAAGAGCAGCCGGTGGTCCGGGGTGATCCGGAAGTAGTTCAGCAGGTTCAGGGACGTCGACGCCATCCGCCGGTTCGGCAGGAGCATGTCGCAGACGTCCTTGCCCAGCGGCTCGGTCACGATGATGAAGCTGCCGACGGGCGCGATCCTGACCTGCTGCCAGCGGAACGGCCGGCGGGTGTGGCCGCTGGTGGCGACGAGCACCTGGTCGGCCTGGACGGTGCCGCGCGGAGTGATCAGCTCGTGCTTGGTGCCACCCAGTCTGTTGACCTGCTCGACCGGCGCCTTCTCGTGAATGGTGACGCCGATCCGCGCCGCCGCCTCGGCGAGTCCCTTGGTGAACTTGCCGACGTGCAGTCCGGCGCTCCGGGCGTCGACCATGCCACCGTGGTAGAGGTCGGAGCCGATCTCGGTGTGGAGCTCGTTCTTGGAGATCAGACGGGTCTCGATCCCGAGCCGGCCCGACATGATCTCGTGGGTCTTGCGCAGGCCGTCGAAGTGGGCCGGCTTGGACGCCAGGTTGAGCTTGCCCGTGCGAGCGAAGTCGCAGTCGATGTCCTCTTCCTTGACGAGGTTCTCGATGGTGTCGACCGCGTCGTGGTAGGCCAGCAGATACCGCTTCGCGGTGTCGAAGCCGTACCGCGACACCGCGGAGCGGAATCCGATCGACATGCCCAGGGTGGCCATACCACCGTTGCGTCCCGACGCGCCGAATCCGACCGTCTCCTTCTCGAAGACATGCACGTCGGCGCCCTTGCGCGCCAGGTGCAGTGCCGCCGAGAGGCCGGTCAGACCGGCTCCGATGATCGCCACGTCGACGCGCCCGCCGATCTGGGTCCGGGATCTGTCCGGTCCCTGGGGTGCGGTGTCGAGCCAGTAGGGGGTGAACTTCATATCGCTGCTCTCTCTCCTGCCAGTGCCGTCAGCCGCTCTGAACGGAAGGGTGCTCGCTGCTGCGCTCAGACCATACCATTCTTCGTTCCAGTTCCAACCTGAAACAAGAATCTTTGGGGTTCCGTTGACCACTCGAATTCGCCGGGCGCGGCCGGGGGTGAGCCCGCGGTGGTCCACAGTCCCTCTTTTCTGCATATAACGCCCCAACCTAAGTCCCGAACGGGTACGTGACCAGTGCCCTTTGTGGCGGAGGTGGCCCGCTGTGGACCGTTCCCTTCGACGGAGAGGCGCTGAGCGTGAGTGGTACGCTCGCTCGCATGCGGTCAACTCGCCCTGCCTGCAGGGCGATCAGCGCCACGACGCCACCGGCGTTCCGGTGGTCGACCGCACAGGGGTCCACCGTCTGATCGCTGCTCGCTGCCGACAGTCAGTTGGTCATCGACCCCCAGCCTCCTGGTCCGCCGCCACGCGGCGATGCTGCCTCGGAGTGCTTCGGGGACCCTCCGGAGTGCATGACAGATGAGCCGAGAACCGTCCGGCAGGACGAACGACGTGGGCACGGACTTCAGCCCGCCCACCCGAGCGAAAACGATCGGTGCAGAGGAACGGCCGCCGGCCGTCGCGTCGCAGCCCGCGATCATCACGCCCAAGCCGGTCACGGCCCGAGTGGCGTATCGGGCTCGCTATGGTCATCACGTGACCACTAACCCCACCTCGCGCGACTACAACAAGGCGTCGGTCCTTGACGTGGTCCTCGCGCACGCGCCCCTGACACGGAACAGGCTCATCGAGCTGACGGGCCTGAGCAAGGCCACCGTGTCCAGAGCGGTGGAGGAACTCCGGTCCGACGGCTTCGTCGTGGACGGCGGGGTCGACGACGTCAGCGGACGCGGCCGCCGGTCCACCTACCTGGATCTGCCCGGCACGACCGGGCACGTGGTCGGGATCAGCTTCGGCGCACAGACCACCGGTGTGCTGGTGACCGACCTGCGGGGCCGCGAGATCCAGCACATGACGGTCCCCACCGCCGACCACCAGGAAGTCGCGGACGCCGCGCGCTGGTTGGTCGACCTGATCGCGCAGGCCGCCGAGTCCGCGCAGGGCCCCCTGCGCCAGATCGTCGCCGCCGTGCCCGGCCGGGTCCGCGACGGCACGGAGATCTTCGGCCCCGCCGAGTCGATGAAGATCTTCGAGGGCTCCGGCCTCCACCGTGCCATCGAGGACCTGGTCGAGGCGCCGGTGCTGCTGGACAGCGATGCCAACGCGTCGCTGCTCGGGATCCTCACCAACGACGCCACCATCACCGACGCCGCGCTGTTCAGCGTCAGCACCATACTGAACTTCGCCAGCTGCACGGATCACGAGCTCGCCCGGGGGAGGACGCCCACGTTCGGCGACATCGGTGTGCTCGGCGCCGGGGTCGGTGACGAGATCCTCGACGAGCTGCTCAGCACGCGGGGGCTGCTGCGGTTCGCCCGTAAGCGGGGGCTGGACCTGGAGCGGGTGGAGAACCTCTGGGAGGAGCCGACGCACGGCGTGGAGGCGCGGGCCGAGGTGCTGGAGGCGTTCACGACGGCGATCGTGACCGCCGTCAGCGTCGTGGTCGTGACGCTGGACCCGGAGTCGGTCTACTTCGTGGGTCGTCTGCGTCCGCTTGTCGACGAGGTGCTTCCCGAGGTGCGCAGGCGACTCGAGCGGAGCCTTCCGGCGGTCCCGGAGATCAGGACGGTACCGCATCTGATCGGTATCTCGACCGCGCAAGGGGCGGTCTACGCGTGCCTGACGATGGCTCAGGAGAGGTTGCACGAGGCGGTACTGGAGGCGCGCCGCCAGGGCCAGGCCGCCGAGCAGTCTCCGCCGGCCTTCTGATCCGACGCTCGGCGCTCGACGGGCCACGGGCGGCGGGCTACGGGTGTCGGCACCGGGGCACCGGCGAACGCAGGGGAAGTCGTCGCGTGCGTGGACCGTGGCGGGGGAGAGGACCGTCGCTACGGCGCGTGGAGTACGGCGGCGCGTCCCATGCGGGTGACCGCCTCGGTGAGGACGGCCTGGGAGGTGGCGAAGTTCAGGCGGACGTGCCCGGCTCCTCCCGTGCCGAAGATGTGGCCGGCGGACAGGGCCACCCTGGCGTGCTCCAGGAACAGCTGTGCGGGGCCGGCCAGGTCGGTGACCACCGCGAGATCCGGGGTGTCCTGTTCCCGGGCGAGGCCGAGGGACCGGCAGTCCAGCCAGGCCAGATACGTCCCTTCCGGTCGCGCGTATCCGATCCCGGGCAGGTGCGCGGCGACGAGTTCGCCCAGCAGGGTCCTGTTCGCGTCGAGTCCTGCCAGCAACGCGTCCAGCCACCCGTCCCCGTGCCGGAAGGCCGCCGTGTGGGCGATCACGCCCAGATGGCTGGCGCCGTGGTGGACCTCCTCGGGCATCCGGTGCAGGTCGGCGGCCGCCTCCGGGCCCGCGAGCGCGAGCGCGGCCTTGATGCCGGCGAGGTTCCAGCCTTTGGTCGCCGACATGAGAGAGAAGGCGTCCTCGGCTCCCGGCACGCTGAGGTAGGGCGTGAACGAGGCGCCCGGCAGGACGAGCGGGGCATGGATCTCGTCGGCGACGACACGCACGCCGTACCGGCGGGCCGACCTCGCCACGGCGGCGAGCTCCTCGGAGGTGTGCACCGTGCCGGTGGGGTTGTGGGGATTGCTGAGCAGGTAGGCGATCCTGCCGTTGCCGCTCTGCCTCCGGGCACTCCGGAACGTCTCCTCGAGCGTGTCCAGGTCGATCCGGAGGTCCGGCCCGAGGGGTGATTCGACGATCCGGCGGTCGTCATGGGCGATGAACGCGTAGAAGGGCGCGTACACGGGTGAGTTGACGACGACCGGGTCGCCGGGGCCGGTGATCAGCCGCAGCACCTGCACGGCGCCCATCATGACGTCCGGAATGATGGCGGCACGGTCGATCGCCAGGCCGTCCCAGTCCCAGCGCCGCGAGGCGAAACCGGCCAGCGACTCGGCGAACTCGGTCCCGGCCGGATAGCCGGTGTCACCGGTGTCGATGGCCTCACGCAACGCGTCGGCGACCGCCGGCGCGAGCGGGACGTCCATCTCCGCCACCCACAGGGGCAGGACGTCCGCCGGATGCGTGCGCCACTTCATGCTTCCGCGCCGGCGGAGCCGTTCGAGCGAGAGCTCCTCCAGAGGGTTCGCGAAACTGCTGCTCCGGGCGCCGACGCCCATGGATCCGTGCTCGTCCACATCATTCACGTTCAGCATTGGACCACCGTTCGATCTCGACCACGTGCCGAGGGTAGGGACGACACACCGCATACGAGAAGACCCCCGCGGCCAAGAGACAGCAGATCCGCCGTCGCCGCCTGCTCGGGCGGCGACGGCGCGAGGCCCGTCGGGTCGTCCACCCGACGGGCCTCCCGGCCGTGTCAGAGGGTGCGGCGCTGGAACTGCTGGTTGGTGCCGGTTCCGCAGGTCCACTGGATCAGCTTGGCGCCGTCGCCGGTGGAGGCTCCGCTGACGTCCAGACACTTGCCGCTCAGGCGGGAGACGAGACGCACATGTCCGTCGCCGGCGTCCTGGAGTTGCCACTGCTGGTTGGTGCCCGAGGAGCAGGTCCACTGGATGACCGGATTGTTGTTGGACGTGATGTTGTCGGCCACGTCCAGGCACTTGCCGCTGTGCTCGGCCATCAGCCGGACGTAGCCGCCGCCCATGTCCTGGAACCAGTAGGCCTGGTTCATTCCGCCGTTGCAGGTGTACTGGGTGAGTTGGACGCCGTCGTTCACCGACTTGCCGGGTACGTCGAGGCACTTGCCGCTGTGCCGCGCGGCCAGTGACTCCCACGGACCGCCGACGCCGTCCACCGTGCCGGCGGCGGTGTCGATGCTGATCTGCGGGTACCAGGCCATGGTCATGGTGGTCGCCGTCGGGAACTCCAGCGGCAGCCAGACGTACTTGGAGGCGTTGACGTTCTGCCCGAAGGAGTTGCCCCAGCGGTCGCCCATGTAGAGGTACTCGGTGCCCGAAGTGCCCTGCACCGGCAGGACGTACGTGGTCTGGGAACCGTACGCGGTGGCGTCGCCGACGTTCTGCAGGCCGCTCCAGGTGCCGGTCACGCTGGTGGCGGTGGCGTACTTCTGCTGGTTCGGGTTCCAGCCGGTGGCACCGGACGTGAGCAGGAAGTAGACCCCGTCGCGCTTGAACAGGGCGGGTGCCTCCCGTAGTTGACCGGGCCACAGCAGCTGGACGCGGCTCTCCACGCCGAGGTAGTCGGCGGTGAGACGGTAGACGTGCAGGTCGCGGTTGTTGTTCGCGGCCGAGATCATGTAGCCGGTGCCGTCGTCGTCCCGGAACAGGGTGATGTCGCGGGACATGTAACCCAGCGGGCGGAAGCTGCTTTGCCAGGTGTAGTCGCCGTCGACGGTGTCGGAGACGGCGACCGCGGCGCGGGCCTGGTTGTAGTCGCTGCCGTTCTCCTTGT
>NZ_JARGEE010000709.1:0-2689 GCF_033794485.1 Streptomyces sp. MB09-02B | reverse complement strand
CCCCAGGCCCTCCGCCATCGCCGCCCTTCGGCCCGCCCCGCGCACCCTGGTGGCGAACCGGGCGGGCACGCGCCGGCTTCGTCCTTGCCGTGCCGGTGCTCGGTTTTCTCAACGCGTTCCTCGGCTTTCTCATGCTGATTGCCGCGCTCTTTCTCCTGTGGTGGGGCAACGCCTGGCCGAAGCGATGGAAGGTGACCGCGACGGTCGCGGCCGTATTCCTGTTCGGGGCGGTCCTGCCACCGGCGCCGCAGGACAGGGCGTCGGACACCGTGGCGGGGGCGGACGCGAAGGCTCGGAACGCCGGAGACCCCGTCACCTCCCCGTCTTCGCGGGGCACGGCGGAGAACGGGCAGGAAACTGAGCCGACAACCGACCCGGAGACCCCGGACTACCGAGGCCTGCGGCTCGACAAAGCGAAGAAGATGGCCCAGGCGGACGGCTTCACCGTCGGCGACCACGACGCGTCCGACCAGGGCGACGGCATCTGGATGCGCTCCAACTGGACCGTCTGCTTCCAGCAGGCCGGCACATCGTCGGGCGGCGCGAGGACGATCGACTTCGGAGCGGTGCACACCGGAAGTCCTTGTCCCGCGCGGGACGGCGGCCCCATCCCCTGGCCGAAGATGCCGGATCTGACCGGCGCGACGTGGACGGCGGCTCAGAAGAAGCTCGCCGCTCTCGACGTCCCGGCCGACCGCACGTACGCGGACACGATCTACGGAAACGACACCCTCCCCGACGAGGGCGAGTACGACGAGTGGAAGGTGTGCGCGCACGATCCGGGCCGAGGGGAACCAATCACCGACAGCCCGTGGGTGAGGGTGTGGTTGTCCGCGCCGGAGAACGACTGTCCCGCCCAGGCACGAGAGAACAACGGATCCGCTCAGCTACCCGACCGCGACGACGACGGAGACCCCGACTACCACGACCCGTTCCCCGGTGACCGGAACCGCAACAGCACCTCCCCGGACGGCCTGCCCGGAAGCTCGGGTGACTCTGGTGGCTCAGGCGGATCGTCGAGCAGCTCGTCAGGTGGAGGCGGCTGGGGCGGCTGTCGCTCCCGCTGGTGCTGATCAGAAGGCGCGGGCCCCTGGGCAGCACCGGGCATCCGGCGGTCAGCGACACCGCCACCGCCACCGAGGGCAATCGGTAAGTAGCTCTGTGCCCGCCATCACCGGTGTGGTTATGTGCAGTCATGGAGCACGAGGGGACAGTTCCGGTCGTTGACACCAGGTATCGGCTGGAACGACGCCTGGGGGCGGGCGGCCAGGGGGAAGCTTGGCTTGCGTACGACGTGCGCCTGCGCCGCAGGGTGGTACTCAAACAGTGCACGATTCCTGAAGGAGTGTCAGCCGAGCAGCGCGAGGTTCTCATAGCGCGTGCCGAGCGTGAGGCCCGCACGGCCGGAAAGCTCAAGCATCCGGGCATCGTCACCGTCCACGATCAGCTCTCCGACCGCTTCGGCCTGCCCTGGATCGTGATGGAACACGTGGACGGCCAGTCTCTGCGGGAAGTCCTCGACGAGGGGCCACTCCATGCCACGGAGGCGGCGCGCATCGGCGAACAGATCGCGACGGCTCTGGCCGCCGCGCACGCGGCCGGAGTAGTCCATCGCGACATCAAGCCGGCGAACATCCTCCTCGAGGACGGCCGGGCGGTGATCGCCGACTTCGGGATCGCCACCATGGCGGGCGAGATCACTCTCACGCCCACGGGAACGGTGATCGGGACGCCGCAGTACATGTCCCCGGAGCGGATACTCGGCGGGCCGGCTTCTTCGGCTTCGGACATATGGTCGCTCGGAGCGACGCTGTACCGCGCAGTGGAGGGGCGTCCCCCGTTTTCCGGTGACTCCCCTCCGCAACTGATCCTGGCCGTCAGCCGCGGTGTTCCGGAGCCCATGCGCACCACCGGCGCCCTGCAGTCCCTGATCGGCCAGCTCATGCGGTTCGAACCGGCTGAGCGCCCTGCGGCAGCCGTCGCGGCAGCCTCGATGAGGGAGGTCGTCGAATGCCTCCCAACGGCCGATCCAGGGCTGGCCGACATCGACAGCCTGCTCGAAAAGGCAACCAAGAGTCGTGACGAAGGCGCCCTCGACCAGGCCGAGGACCACTACCGGTCGGCTCTCGACCTCGCCATAGAGCACCGCGCCAGGCAGAAGGAGGGCTGGGCGTGGGACGGGCTCGGCTCCTGCCGCTGGCGAGACGGTGACCCCGAGATGGCGCTGAAGTTCTTCACCCGGGCCGATCGCCTCGCCGACGAGACCGACGACACGCACCTGAAGGCCTGGAGCCTGTACAACCTCGGCGTGTATCGGCGCACCCGTGGTGAACGGGCGGCGGCCAATGACTACTTGCAGCGGTCCCTGGCGCTGTCGGAAGCCCATCGGTGCCCCGCAGCCGCAGGCTGGACCCACCACGAACTGGCCGAGTTGGCACGGCATGAGGGGGACACCCACCAGGAGCGCGAGCACTACGCAGCCGCTCTCCGTGTCGGCCTGGCCACCGATGACGACGGTCTGACGGGTTGGAGTCTGATTCACGTCGCCAGGTGCGCAGAGGAATCCGGCGATCTCCCACCAGCACGCGAGCACTATTGATCCGAAACGATAGGTGTTCTGGGTCGTTGATCCCTGCGTGAGTGAACTGGTGGGGGACGCACGGCAGTTGTCGCCGTCGGCGCAGGAGGC
>NZ_JARGEE010000708.1:0-2702 GCF_033794485.1 Streptomyces sp. MB09-02B | reverse complement strand
CCGTCACCCACCCCCTACCAGGACGACTTCCGCACCCCGGGCAGATACCCCGCGTGCGCCTGCTCCCGCAGACTCACGCGGGACAGCCCGAACTTCCGGAAGTGCCCCCGAGGTCGGCCGTCCACCTGGTCCCGGTTGCGGACGCGGGTCGCGCTGGCGTCGCGCGGCTGGGCGCGCAGCTCCCGCTGGGCGGCCTCGCGCTCGGCGTCAGAGGCGGACGGCCGCCGGATGATCTCCTTCAGCTCGGCCCGCCGCTCGGCGTACCGCGCGACGATCTCCCGGCGCTTGTCGTTCTTCGCGATCTTGCTCTTCTTCGCCATCGGCTCCTCAGCCCTTCAGATCTTCACGCCGCGCGCGCGGATCCGCGCGACCGCGGCCTCGACGCCGATGACGTCCACGGTCTTGATCCCCTTCGTGCTCAGCCGCAGCCGCACATGGCGGTTCTCGCTGGGCAGCCAGTACCGCTTGGACTGGATGTTGGGATCGAAACGGCGGGACGTACGCCGGTGGGAGTGCGAGATGCGGTTGCCGAAGCCGGGCTGGGCGCCGGTCAGCATGCAGTGGGCGGACAAGGTGATGCACCTCTCTCGATCAGGTGATGTAAATGGAATTCATTTTCAGTAAGGTAGCAGCATGGCACGCAACGAACTCCGCCCGGTCATCAAACTCCGGTCCACGGCCGGCACCGGCTACACCTACGTCACCCGCAAGAACCGCCGGAACGACCCGGACCGGCTGACGCTGCGCAAGTTCGACCCGATGGCGGGCCGTCACGTCGACTTCCGAGAGGAGCGCTGAGGCGCCGATGAAGAAGGACATCCACCCGTCGTACGGGCCGGTCGTCTTCCGGGACCGTGCCGCGAACCACACCTTCCTCACCCGCTCGACGATGACGAGCGAGAAGACGATCGAGTGGGAGGACGGCAACACCTACCCGGTGGTCGACGTCGAGATCTCGAACGTCAGCCACCCCTTCTACACGGGCACCGCGCGCGTGCTGGACACGGCCGGCCGCGTGGAGAAGTTCCAGAAGCGCTACGGCGCCGGGAAGGCCGGAGCGACCGGATCGGCCGGAGCCACCGACTCGACCGGAAAGAAGCGGGGCTGACCGACGTGACACAGCTGTCTGTCGCGATCGTCGGCGGGTTGCACGCCGACGCCCGGCGGGCCGCCGTCGAGGCGCTGCTCGCCGGGGTCCCGGGCAGCGTCGCGCTGCACCACGACCTCTCCACCGCCACCGACGGTCCGGACGCCAAGGTCGTCCGGACCGTCCGGGACGCGGCGGGTCTCATCTCCACCGGCGAGACCCCGCTCGTCAACGACTGCGCCTGCTGCGCGCTGCGTGAGGACCTCGTCCCCGAACTGGAGCGCTTCGCCGACGCGGGCCTCACCCGCCTCGCGGTCGTCGAACTCTGGGACTCGGTCGAGCCGAAGGCCATGGCCGAGGTGGTCGCCGCCAGCGGCCTCCGTCTCACCTCGGTGATCACGGCCGTCGACCCCGCCCTCCTGCTGCCCTACCTCGGCAACGGCGACGACCTCGCCGACCGGGGCCTGGCCGCAGCCACCACCGACCAGCGCACGGTCGCCGACACCTTCGCCCGCCAACTGGAGTACGCCCCGATCCTGGCCGTACTCGACTCGGCCGAGGCGGACGACGAGGACAGGGCCCTGCTGGCCCAGTTGCACCCGACGGCCCAGCAGGTGCCCATAGCCGACCGACAACGTGCCCCTGAGGTGGCCGCAGGCCCCGAAAGGGGCGCGGGGCAGCATCGATCTGCGGCTCCGCCGCGGGGCGCGACCAGCCACGACCCACCCGCACCCGGCAGCGTCCAGTACCACTCACGGCGCTCCCCGTCCCTGCTCGCCGCAGCGTTCGCCGGCTTCGACGTGGACGCCGCCGCAGCGGCCCAGCACCCGGCGTCCGCCCTCCTCCCCACCGACGCCGACGAACACGGCGTCACCACCCTCGTCTGGCACCGCCACCGCCCCTTCCACCCGGAGCGGCTCTACGCGGCCCTTGAGGACCTCTGTTGTGCGGCGGCCCGCAGCCGGGGCAGGTTCTGGCTGGCCGAGCGCCCCGACACCCTGCTCCACTGGGACGCGGCCGGCGGCGCCCTGTGCGTGGAGTCGGTCGGCCCCTGGCTCGCCTCGCTCCCGGACGCCGCCTGGGACATGGTCCCCCCGGTCCGCCGCGCCGCAGCCGCCCTCGACTGGCATCCGGAGCATGGCGACCGCTGCCAGCACCTCGTCTTCACCTCGCCGGGCCTGGACCGTGACGGACTCGAACGGCTGCTGGAGTCCTGCCTGCTCACCGACGCCGAGTACGCCGCGGGCCGCGCCGCCTGGGAACGGCTGCCGCGCCCCTTCGACACCTTCCTGGAGGTCTGAACCGCCATGCCCCGCAAGCCGGAGCGCAAGCCCGCCAAGTCCCGCCCCAACCCGCTGGACCAGGCGAGGATCACTTACATCGACTACAAGGACACGGACCTCCTGCGCCGGTTCATCTCCGACCGGGGCAAGATCCGCAGCCGCCGCGTGACCCGCGTCACCGCGCAGCAGCAGCGTCAGCTCGCACGGGCCATCAAGAACGCCCGCGAGATGGCCCTCCTGCCGTACGCCACACGCTGAAACCCTCGACCCGACCCGACCCGACCCGACCCGAACCCCTCGTACCTTTCTGAACCCCCCGCACCTTTCCGCAC
>NZ_JARGEE010000707.1:0-2708 GCF_033794485.1 Streptomyces sp. MB09-02B | reverse complement strand
CCCCCCATCCCGCCCACGACGCCGAGCACCTCTTCCGCGTGGAAAGAGGTGTGCCCACCGAGGAGGAGATGGCCGCACTCGCCGTGGTGCTCCTCATACGGATGTCCGGCGCGCCGAACGACACCGGGGACCCGGTTCCCGCGCCCGCCGACTGGCGCAGCCTCGACCGCGCCCACGGCCACCCCGCACCCCGCAGCTGGCGCACCGCGGTGCGCCGCTCCGGGCCCGGCACGGGAGAAGCCGGATGACACGACCCCGAACAGGCCCGGCGACTCCTTCCCGCACCGGCCGGGCCGCAGGGACACACACCGTGACGCCCCTGCGCACTCTCCTGCGCCGCCGCATCGCGTGGCGCTTCGGCCGCCGCCGGAAGCCGCTGAGCGGGACCGGCCGCCCCCTCCCCGGCGCACCCTCCCCGAGACCCCCCGATCCCTGAAGCCACGAGGAGTTCCGATCACATGGCGCAGCCACCGCATCCCGGCGCCCCGCGGATCCGCGAGATCACCCTCGACGCCGACGGCGTCCCGCTGTCCGCGCTGCTCGCCGAACCGGCCACGAAGCCGCCGCGTGCGGTGGTGGTCGCCATCCACGGCGGGGGCATGCGGGCGGGCTACTTCGACAGCCGCTCCCGCCCCGGGCTCTCACTCCTCGCCCTGGGGGCCCAACTCGGCTACACCGTCCTGGCCGTCGACCGCCCCGGCTACGGCCTGTCCCTCGCGCGGCTGCCCCGGGGACAGGGCGTCACCGACCAGGCGGTCACCCTGCATGCCGCGCTGGCCGACTTCGCCGCCACCCGTGACATCGGGGCGGGCTTCTTCCTCGTGGCCCATTCCAACGGCGGCAAGCTCGCGCTGGCCGCCGCCGCGGACGAACGCGGTCGCGGCCTGATCGGCCTGGACATCTCCGGACTCGGCAACCGCCTCGCCGTGCAGGCGCACCAGTTGCCCGGCCGTGGCAGGCACGGAGACTGGCGCAGGCACTGGGGAGCCCTGCGGCTCTATCCACCCGACGCCTTCCGGCTCGGCCGTGCGCTGGTCTGCCCGGTTCCGGCCGCCGAAGCACTCCAGGGCCCGCTGTGGCCGGAACTGTATCCCGGCATCGCGGCCCGGGTGCGGGTGCCGGTGCGCTTCACCTTCGCCGAGCAGGAGCAGTGGTGGCTCTTCGACGAGGAGGCCATAGCCGCTCTGCGGCATCCGCTGTCGGCGACGAGGACGACCGTGGACCTCCAGCCGGACGCCGGGCACAACATCAGCCTCGGCTGGGCGGCCCGCACCTACCACCTCAGGGCACTCGGGTTCCTGGAGGAGTGCCTGCTGGCGAAGGACGCGGCACCGCCCGGCACCCGGCAGCCAAGCACGAACCACCAACCCGAAGGAGCGGACGACCGACATGCAGATGCCCATCGAGCACACACGTACGCGTGAGAACCGGCCCGCGGGCCCGGGCGGCCGGCGCCAGGCCTGGGGAGGGCCCGGGGCCGAGCCCGGAACCGGGCGGCCCGCGCTCCTGGCCGGCGAGGAGGAAGAAACCCCCGACCGTCACATCTTCCGTGGCACCGACTGAACCGGGCCGGCAGGAACGACCAGGGAGGCAGCAGGCACTCGCACCGACGGGCGGATCCCCGGGATCCGCCCGTACGGCTGCCGCCGATGCGGCTGCCGAGACCGGGGGGACGTTCCACCCCGGCCACCGGCCACCGGCTGACACGGATCGCACGTTCCCCTGACGTGACAGAAAAGAATCTGTAGAACTCCACAGGGATATGAACCGCACTCTCTTGAAGTCGGATTCCCGGTCGAAGAAGCTGGTTATTGGTGCTGGCTCAAGTGGTGGAAATCAGGATCCGGGATCGCGGACCTGGCGACACTCCGCCGGTCACCGGCAGTTGCATTCCGGCGGATATTCCCATCGGGTCGGAATCGCCTGGCGCCGGCCACGCAGGACGCCACAGAGATTGGAAGAGTTCGAAATGCAGGAGAACCCCCTCAAGCTCGCCGTGATCATCGGCAGCGTACGCGGCGGCCGATTCGGCCCGACGGTCGCCAACTGGTTCGTCGAACAGGCCAAGAAGAGCGGCGACTTCACCGTCGACCTCATCGACCTGGTCGACTTCCCGCTGCCCATGGAGATGCCGGCGTTCGGCGAGGAGCCCGGCGAAGCGACGAAGGCGGTGGCCGCCCGGCTCTCCGCCCGGCTCCACGACGCCGATGCCTTCGCGGTGGTCAGCCCCGAGTACAACCACACGATCGCCCCGGCACTGAAGAACGCCATCGACTGGTTCCTGGAGGAGTGGAGCTTCAAGCCCGTCGGCCTGGTCTCCTACGGCGGCATGGGCGGCGGCCTGCGCGCCTCCGAGCACCTGCGCCAGGTGTTCGCCGAGGTCCACGCCACGACCGTGCGGGACATGCTCAGCTTCCACAACGCCTGGGGCGACTTCGAGAAGAACGGCCGGCCCGCCAGCCCCGAAGGCAGCGAGGCCGCGGCCGCGAACCTGCTCAAGCAGGTCGCCTGGTGGGCCGAGGCGCTGCGCGCGGCCCGCACCAAGGGCACGTACAAGCTGCGCTGAGGCCTCGCCCGCTCACCACGAAGCCCCGGGCACCGGTCACCGCACCGGTGCCCGGCGCTGTTTCCCGTATGCCGCTTCCCCGACGCGGCGATCCCCGGGCCGGTTCCGGTCCGCGGCGGACCTGACCCTCGCCCCGTCGCCC
>NZ_JARGEE010000706.1:0-2738 GCF_033794485.1 Streptomyces sp. MB09-02B | reverse complement strand
TTTTGGCACGCTGTTGAGTTCTCAAGGAACGGACGCTTCCTTTGTACTCACCCGAGCTACTCTCAGGCTTTCCTCCGGGCACTTTCCCTTCGGTCTTGCGTTTCCAACCCTACCAGATCCGTTTTCCGTTCCGTTTCCGGTCGGAATTTCGTTTCCGGTGGCCGCTGGAGGGCCTTACCTAATTGATTGCCTTGCGGCTTTCTTTCGGTGAGTCCGACTTTATCAGAAGTTTTTCACCGGACTGACCGGCCGTTCGTTCTGATTCATCGGGTGGACTCACTCGGGACATTGCATTCACGAGGAAGTCAGTAGATTTTCACTGCCGCCCTGGGGTATGACCACCTCTAGGCAACTGTTCAAATCTACCTCCCCACATCGGCCGTGTCAACAGCTCTTGCGGGAACGAAGAGGAGACTAACAGCCCGACAGGGGTGGACGCACATCAGGCGGCCGTGGGGACCGCGGCGCTGCGTTCGTGCTCCTCGACATCGCCCGTCTCACCGGCCCGGACGGCCCTCCCACCCAGGACGTAGACGTACGCGAGGAAGGCGAGTTCGGCGAGGACGCCGATGCTGATGCGGGCCCAGGTGGGTAGGCCGGACGGGGTGACGAAGCCTTCGATGGCGCCGGACACGAAGAGGACCAGCGCCAGGCCTATCGCCATGCCCAGGGCGGCCCGCCCTTCCTCGGCCAGGGCGGAACGGCGGGCCCGGGGCCCTGGGTCGATGAGGGTCCAACCGAGCCGCAGCCCTGTGCCGGCGGCCACGAACACGGCGGTCAGTTCCAGCAGGCCGTGCGGAAGGATCAGGCCGAGGAATACGTCGAGGCGGCCGGCCGAGGTCATCAGGCCGATGCCTACCCCCAGATTGAGCATGTTCAGGAGCAGGATCCAGAGCACCGGCAGGCCCAGGAAGATTCCCAGGACCAGGCACATCGCGGCGGCCTGGGCGTTGTTCGTCCACACCTGCGCCGCGAAGGACGCGGCGGGATGGCTGGAGTAGTACGTCTCGTACTGGCCGCCGGGACGAGTCATCTCGCGGAGCGCGTCGGGGGCCGCGATGCTGGCCTGGACCTCCGGGTGGGTGCCGATCCACCACCCTAGGAGCACGGCGACGAGGGTGGAGAGCAGGGCGGTGGGGACCCACCAGTGGCGGGATCGGTAGACCGCTGCCGGGAAGCCGTGGGTCAGGAAGCGGGTGACGTCGCGCCAGGAGGCCCGCCGGTTCCCCGTGACGGCGCTACGCGCGCGTGCCACCAGCTGGCTGAGGCGCCCGGTGAGCTGCGGGTCGGGAGCACTCGCCTGGATCAGTGAGAGGTGGGTGGCGGTGCGTTGGTAGAGGGTGACGAGTTCGTCGACCTCGGCTCCGTCCAGACGGCGCTGGCGGCGGAGCAGAGCATCGAGACGGTCCCACTCGGCACGATGGGCGGACACGAAGACATCGAGGTCCATCGGGTGTGCTGCTCCTCGTCCCTCTCGTACTGCGTGTCGGCTTGTCCCGCTGATCGCACTGGTCGTACCAGTCGTACTGGTCGTACTGCGGCGCGATATGACCTCAGCTTGGCAGACTGGCCACTCTCGGGGCAGGTCAGGGGATGAATCCGGAAGGGACTACGAGTGTGAGTGAGCTAGTGACGGGCGAGGCGGTGGCGCTGGAGCTGCGTCCCGCGAAGCTGCCGAGCCGAGCGCTGGCCGTGCTGCTCGACCTGGTCGTGGCCATGGTCGTCTACCTCGCGGTGGTCCTGGTCCTGGTGCTGTCGACGGCCGGACTCGACGAGGCCGCGCAGACGGCGATATCCATCGCGAGCTTCCTGCTCGTCCTGGTGGGCGGGCCGATCGCGGTCGAGACGCTGAGCCATGGGCGCTCACTGGGGAAGCTGGCCTGCGGGCTGCGGGTGGTGCGGGACGACGGGGGACCCATCCGGTTCCGGCACGCGCTGGTGCGTGGGGCGGTCGGGGTGGTCGAGATCCTGATGACGTTCGGGGTCGTCGCCTGTATCGCCTCTCTCGTGTCGGCGCGGGGGCGTCGGCTGGGTGACGTGTTCGCCGGGACCCTGGTCGTGCGGGAGCGGGTTCCGGCCGGGCGGGCGGCGTTCGTGCCTCCGCCGCCGCCGTGGCTCGCGGGACAGTTCTCGGGACTCGACCTGTCCGCCGTGCCGGACGGGCTGTGGCTGGCCATCCGCCAGTACCTGACGCGGATGCGGCAGCTGGACCCGCAAGTCGGCGCGGCCATGGCGGAACGTCTCGCCTCGGACCTCGCATCCCGTACCGGGGCTCCGGCGCCCTACGGGGTGCCGCCGGGCGCGTACCTGGCGGCCGTGGTCCATGAGCGGCAGGCCCGGGAGGCTCGCCAGGCGTTCCAGGGCGCGGCCGGGGTGGGTCCGGGTGTGGGTGCAGGCGGCATGCCGGTCGCTCAGCCTCCCGCCGTTCAGCCTTCTGCCGCTCCTCAGTACGCCCCTCCCGGTGGCGGGTATGTGAGCCCGACCCCGGACCCGGCTGCGGGTGCGGGTGCGGGTGTCTCGGAGTATGCGCCGTCTGTGGGAGCCGCGGGTGGCGCGCCCACGCCCGCGGCCGCGGCCGACGTTCCCGATCCGGCCGCTCCCGGCGTTCCCGGCCCGCATCGCCGGTGACGACTGCACCGGAGCCGCGCCGGCAGCGCCCGACGGGCGGACCGCGTCTCAGTCGAACGTGGACGGCGGTGTCTCCAGGTGCTCCAGCTCGATTCCGGGCGCCGCCAGGA
>NZ_JARGEE010000705.1:0-2739 GCF_033794485.1 Streptomyces sp. MB09-02B | reverse complement strand
TTTTTAAGACCCAGGCTTGGTTACCAGGGTTGGCCGAGGCCACCGCCAGGGCCGCCGCCGGCGCCGCCCAGCGGAGCGTGGCGCTCGCGGAGACCGCTTCGGGGGCCGGGACCGGGGCGTACCTGCCGCGTGGCGGGGCGTGGTCCACCTCCTCCGCGCTGCGGCCGATCATCGTCCGGCGGGCGTGCGCCGCCTCGGCCGGCGGTTGGTCCCCGGCGACGAAGTTGCCCTCGCCGAAGGGGTCCAGAGCCGACGGGGGGACGTCCGTCTCGAAGACGGAGGCGGACGGCTCGTCCTCGGCGGCGGCCGCAGCTGGGGGTTCTGCGTCCGGGGAAGCCGGGGGTTCTTCGCCCGCGGAAGCCCTGGCCTCGTCCTTGTCCTTGGTCTCAGCCTCGGCCTCGGCCTCGGCTGTAGCTGACGGCTCCTCGGCCGAGTCGCGGGGTGCGTCCTCTGCTGCGGCGCGGGGCTCGTCGTGCTCGTCTCGGTCGGCGGTGCGCACCTCGGGTGCGGGGCCCTCGGGCGCTCCCGGAGTTTCCTCGGCCGTCGGCCCGGCCCCCAGGTTTTCCGCGAACCTCTCCAACAGACGGGTCGCCGCCGAGGTCACCGAGTCGGGTGGGAGGTCGGTGATCCGGCCGGTGGTCGTGGCCGTGGCGGAGAAGACGACGGTCGTGCCCCCGGCGGCCGGGGCAAGGCGGAGGGTCAGCGCGAGTCGCACGGTGCCGGAGCCCCGGGCCTCGGCCCCGTCCCCCTCCACGGCGTAGGAACCGTCCTCCTGGGCGGTGACGCGGAGGGTCCCCCGATAGGTGATGGTGTGCCCCGCGGCCCGCACCTTCAGGCGCCCGGCGACCGGCGGCGTGCCCGCGTCCTGCTGGAGCCCGGGGACCGCGCGGGCCACCCGCTCGGGATCGGACAGCGCCTCCCGGATGCGGCCGACGGGAACCGGAACGAACACCTCATGCTCCATGGCAGTCGAGCCTACCCACGAGGCCCCGCACCGCACCCGTACATACGCGTTATTGCTCGTGTTCCGCCCACGCGGCCCCACACACACCCATGCGCCCCACCACGCCCTCTACCCCCACGTCGCACACCGTCACGGTTCAGCCCGCGTACCTCGGGTGCACCAGCGTCGACGGCGGCAGGTCACGCACCCCGTCGGCGGCGCTGAGCCGTGTCGCCCAGGCGCCGAGGGCCGGGCGTGGGCTGCGGCCGTCGTCGGAGCGGGTCGCCAGGACGAAACCCCAGTCGTGGGGGGCGCGGGAGGTGTGGGCCGTACGGTCGGGGCCGGTGACGAAACCGGGGTCGGCGGCGGTGACCCCGTAGGGCGTGGTGCGCAGCCCGGCGGCGCGCACGGTCGCGTCGACCGTCCAGAACACCTGCTGCCGGGACGCCACCGGCCCGGCGTGCACCACCATGCGGCCGTCGACCGCCAGGACCTCGCGGGCCAGCCCGTAGAACTCCTGCGAGTACAGCTTCGTGCTCGCCGTGATGCCGGGGTCGGGAAGGTCCGAGATCACGACGTCGTACGGCTCGGTCGGGCGGGCGCCGCGCAGCCAGGCGAAGGAGTCCTCGGTGTGGACGCGCACCCGGTCGTCGGCATGGGCGTGCTGGTTGAGCGCGGAGAGTGCCGGGTCCGTGCGGGCCAGGCGCACCACGCCCGGGTCGATCTCGACGATGTCCACACGTCGTACGCCGTCGTGGCGGAGCACTTCGCGGGCGGCGAGGCCGTCACCACCGCCGAGGACGAGAACGCGGGCGTGCGGTCCGGCGCTCATGGCGGGGTGGACGAGGGCCCGGTGGTAGCGCCGCTCGTCGGTGCCGCTGATGCGCAGTCGGCCGTCGAGGTAGAGGGAGAGCGGGCGGCCGTCCCGGCCGCCGGTGAGGACGACCTCCTGCCGGCCGGTCTGCAGCGCGACTCGTACGTCCTTGCCGTACACCGCGCGCCGGGCGGCACGTTCGAAGTCGTCGACGTGTACGGCGGCGGTGGCGAGGAGACCGAGGACGGCGAGGTTGGTGACGAGCAGGAGCCAGCGGGCGCGGCGGGTCAGGTCGCGGTGGAACAGGCCGAGGACGAGCGCGCCGCCGACCAGGGCGTTGACCGTGCCGGTGAGCAGGGCGCCGGTCAGCTGGCCCAGCCAGGGCAGCAGGAGGAAGGGGAAGGCGAGGCCGCCGACGAGCGCGCCGACGTAGTCGGCCGCGAAGAGGTCGGCGACCGCGCCGCCCGCGTCCTGGCGGCGGATGCGCTGGATCAGCTCCATCAGCAGCGGGACCTCGGCACCGATGAGCAGGCCGATGGCCAGGGAGAAGGCGACGAGGAGGTAGCGGGAGCCGCTCGCCCACATGCCGCCCCAGTCGCCGGTCCAGGCGAACGCGGCGTACAGCGCGAGGGCGCTGCAGCCGCCGACGAGGGCGAGGGCGGCCTCGATGGCCCCGAAACCGAGGGCCGCGCGGGGGCGGAGGCGCTTGGCGGCGAGGGAGCCGATGCCCATGGCGAAGACCATGACCGAGAGGACCACGGAGGCCTGGGTGACGGAGTCGCCGATCAAGTAGGAGGCGAGGGCGACGAGTTCGAGTTCGTACACGAGTCCGCAGGCGGCACAGACGAACACGCCGGCGAGGACGAGGAACCGGCCGATGCCCGGGCGGACCGGGAGCCACGCGTGCGCGCCGGGGCCGCCATGGCCGCCGGGACCGCCATTCTTTAAAAACATTCCCAGCCCCCAAAAAAAGGAAAAAAAT
>NZ_JARGEE010000704.1:0-2746 GCF_033794485.1 Streptomyces sp. MB09-02B | reverse complement strand
CACCGAGGGCACCATCGAGGACCGCATCGCCTCGCCCCCGCTCACGACGACCTCCGCAGCGACACCAGGTCGGTCAGTTCCCGGTCGGTCAGTTCCGTCAGGGCCGCCTCGCCGGAGCCGAGGATGGCGTCGGAGAGGGCACGCTTGGCTTCCAGCATCTCGGCGATGCGGTCCTCGATGGTGCCCTCGGTGATCAGCCGGTGGACCTGGACGGGCTGGGTCTGGCCGATGCGGTAGGCCCGGTCCGTGGCCTGCTCCTCGACGGCCGGGTTCCACCAGCGGTCGAAGTGGACGACATGGCCCGCGCGGGTGAGGTTGAGGCCGGTGCCCGCCGCCTTCAGGGACAGGACGAGCACCGGTGTCGCCCCGCTCTGGAAGCGGTCCACCATCTGTTCGCGGTCCTTGACCGGCGTGCCGCCGTGGAGCAGTTCGACCGGGACCGCGCGGGCGGCGAGGTGTGCGGTGATCAGCCGGGCCATGCCGACGTACTGGGTGAAGACCAGCGCCGAGCCGTCCTCGGAGAGCAGCGTGTCCAACAGCTCGTCCAGCAGGGCGAGTTTGCCGGAGCGGGCGGCCTGACGGTCTCCGGCGTCGGTATCCGCCTCCTCCTTCAGATACAGCGCCGGGTGGTCGCAGATCTGTTTCAGGGCGCCGAGGAGCTTCAGGACGAGGCCCCGGCGGGCGATGCCCTCCGCCGTCTCGATGGCCAGCAGCGACTCGCGTACGACGGCCTCGTACAGGGCGGCCTGTTCGCGGGTGAGAGGGACGGGGTGGTCCGTCTCGGTCTTGGGCGGGAGTTCGGGCACGATGCCGGGGTCCGACTTCTTGCGGCGGAGGAGGAAGGGGCGGACCAGACGGGCGAGGCGGGTGACCGCCTCCTGGTCCTCGCCGTTCTCCACGGCGCGGGCGTGCCGGGCGCGGAAGGACTTCAGCGGGCCGAGAAGGCCCGGGGTCGTCCAGTCCAGGAGGGCCCAGAGCTCGGAGAGGTTGTTCTCGACCGGTGTGCCGGTGAGCGCCACGCGCGCGGGCGTCGGGATCGTGCGCAGGGCCTTCGCCGTCGCCGAGTAGGGGTTCTTGACGTGCTGGGCCTCGTCGGCGACGACCATGCCCCAGCGCTGGTCGGCCAGGTGCGGTGCGGCCGAGCGCATGGTGCCGTAGGTGGTGAGGACGAAGCCGCCGTCGAGGTCGTCCAGGGAGCGGTCGGTGCCGTGGAAGCGGCGGACGGGGACGCCGGGGGCGAAGCGGGTGATCTCCCGCTGCCAGTTGCCCAGCAGGGAGGCGGGGCAGACGACCAGCGTGGGCTCGGGGCGGGCCCGGCGCAGATGCAGGGCGATGACGGTGATCGTCTTGCCGAGGCCCATGTCGTCGGCGAGGCAGCCGCCGAGCCCGAGGGAGGTCATGAGGTCCAGCCAGGCCAGGCCCCGGAGTTGGTAGTCGCGGAGGGTGGCCGCGAGGCCGGGCGGCGGTTCGACCGGGCCGAGGCCGGCTGTCAGGCGGTCGCGGAGGGCCGCCAGTGCACCGACCGGCACCGCCTCCACCGTCTCGCCGTCGACCTCCGCCTGGCCGGTGAGGGCCGCGGACAGGGCGTCCACCGGGTCGAGGAGGCCCAGTTCGCGTTTGCGGGCCTTGCGGACGAGAGCCGGGTCGACGAGCACCCACTGGTCGCGGAGGCGGACGATCGGGCGGTGGGCCTCGGCGAGGGAGTCCATCTCGCTCTCGGTGAGCGGGTCGCCGCCGAGCGCCAACTGCCAGCGGAACCGCAGCAGTTCCTCGCTCTCGAAGAAACCCGTGCCGTCCGTGGCGGAACCGGGCGCGGGGCGCACCTCGGCGCGGGCGCTCAGGTCGTGGGCCAGGTCCCGGGGCCAGTGCACCGCGACGCCGGCCGCGCCGAGCCGGGTCGCGGCGACGCCCAGCAGGTCGGACAGCTCGTCCTCGGAGAGGGCGAGGACATCGGGGACGTCCTGTTCGGAGAGGCGGTCCAGGGGCGGCCAGACACGGGCCGCGCGGCGTACGGCGAGGGCGGCGTCCACGCGGGCGCGTGGCCCGAAGGCCGCGTCCGCGTCGCCCGCCCAGAGCGCCGCGGCGTCGACGACGAGGGTGGGGTCGGCGAGGCTGTGCACCTGGACGACGGCGGCGCCCGCGCGCGGGGCCCGCTCGACGTCGTCGAAGAGGTCGTACGCGGACAGGTCCAGGCGCAGGGAGATCCGTACGCCCGCGTCCATGCCCGCGGCGACCTCGGCCGCCCAGTCGCGCGCGTGCGGCAGCCGCTGTCCGGCGTGCGCCGCGAACGGTTTCCCGGAGACGTACGGTGCCGCCGGGCCGCGCGGGAGGGTGTCGGCGACCGCGTCCAGGAAGGACCGCATCAGGGCCTCCGGCTCGGGCAGCCGGAGGGGCCCCTTGCCGGGCAGCGGCACGGCGTGGCCCTCGTACGGCAGGGCGGCTGCGACGGCTCTGAGGTGGGCGATGTCGTCCGGGTCGAGCGGTCCCGCCCGCCAGGCGTCGTAGCCCTCGGCGGTCAGGCCGGGCAGCAGGCGCCCCCGGGCGACCAGCCGCAACGCGTGCAGCGCGGCCGCGCCCCAGCAGGCCGTGGCGCCCCGTAGCGCTGGGGAGCTGCCGCTCTGCACGCGTTGCGTCTGCACGCCAGAGCGCGCCGGATGCCCGGCCCGACCTCCGAGGGCTTCGACCCATGGCCGCCTGGACAGCCGCACACTCACGTCATGTCCAAACTAGAAGACAGAGTATAAAC
>NZ_JARGEE010000703.1:0-2746 GCF_033794485.1 Streptomyces sp. MB09-02B | reverse complement strand
CGGCCCTCGCCGAGTACCGCTCCCTGCTGCCGTACTACGAGAACCAGTACGTCGGCGGCGACCCCGAACTCTCCCTGGACGTCCGCCGCCGCATAGGCCACCTGCTCCTCGCCCTCGGCGACCGCGGCGCCGCCCACGAGACCCTGGGCCGCCTGCTGCTCGACGTGGAACGGCTGCGGGGGCCGGGCCACCCGCTGGCGGGCGAGGTGCGGCGCACGCTGCAGTGGCTGGGGCAGGTGCGCGGCTGAGCCGGACGTGGCACGAGTGATGCCAGAAGTCGGCGTGAATCGTTGGTCGAATGGCTGGCCGAGAGCAGGGCCACTGCCTACCATCGATCACCGGCAAGACTTTGTGCATCGCCGCACAATCTCCTCGGGAGGCTCACTTGCACCGCCGCCGTCGCACCGCGCTCCTCCTCACCGCCGCGATCACCGCCGCGGCCCCGCTCCTCACCGCCTGCGGAAGCGACGCCCATCCCGGCGCGGCAGCCGTCGTCGGCGACGACCGGATCACCGTCGCGCAACTGGAGAACCGGGTGAACGAGGTGCGCGCCGCCCAGCGCGCCGCCAGCACGGACGAGAGCCAGTACCAGCAGGCCGTCGCCCAGAGCAGCGCCCTCACCCGCAACACCCTGAACGGCATGGTCCTGGAGAGGGTCCTCGACCAGGCACTGAAGGACGCGGGCGTGACCGTCACCCGCAAGGAGGTCCAGCAGTACCGTTCCGGTCTGGAGGCGGACGCGGGCGGCGCCAAGGCCCTGGAAGCGGCCTACCTGCAGCGCTACAGCGTCGCCCCGGAGCAGTTGGAGGAGAGCCTCCGCAGCGATGTCGAGGTCCAGAAACTCGCCACCGCCCTCGGTGCCGACCTGAACAGCCCGGAGGGCGGCGCGGTCTTCTGGAAGGCCCTCTCGGAGGCCTCCGGCGAACTCGACGTCGACCTCAACCCGCGCTACGGCAGCTGGGGCGTCGACAAGGCCTCCGGCCGCGTCGGCCTGCTGGAGGCCAAGACGCCTTGGCTGAAGGAGGTCACGGGGACGGGGTCGCAGCAGCCTGCGTGACGGGCGGGCCGACCTGCCTCTCCGCAGCCTGTGGATAACTTCCGGGGTCGTCGGTGACGTGGGTTACGTTCGTGGGGTGAACGCACACCGCCCCGACGGCGACCCCGTCCCCACGGCCCCCGAGACGTCGTCCTCCGACCCCGGCCGGGTCGTCCTGCTGACCACCAGCCACCGGGTGGCGCCCGGCCTGCTGTCCTGGCCCGCCTGGCAGGCACTGCACGGGGCGGACCGGGTCCTCTGCGCGGACGAGGCGCACCCCCAGCTCCCCTATCTGCGCGAGGCCGGCGTCACGGTCGAGCGGGCGACCCCGACCGCCGAGGAACTGGTCGACGCCTGCGCCGGCGACCGCACGGTGGTCGTGGTGGCCACGGCCGAGGGCGAACCCCGCCTCACCGACGGCCTCGCCCGTCTCGCCGGCTCGGGCCGCGTCCGGATGCCGTCCCTGGAGCTGCTCCCGGCGTCGTACGACCTCCCGGGTGCCCGGCTCCTCGACCTCGTGCAGGTCATGGACCGCATCCGCGCCGAGTGCCCCTGGTCCTCCCAGCAGACCCACAAGGGTCTCGCCAAGTACGGGATCGAGGAGGCGTACGAACTCGTCGAGGCCATCGAGGAGGGCGACCGCGAGGAACTCCGCGAGGAACTGGGCGACGTCCTCCTCCAGGTCGTCTTCCACGCCCGCATCGCCGAGGACGACCCCGACACCCCCTTCTCCATCGACGACGTCGCCGCCGGCATCATCACCAAGCTCATCCACCGCCACCCCCATGTCTTCGGCGACGCCACGGCCACCACCCCGGAGGAGGTCAAGGCGCACTGGCTCCGCACGAAGGCGATAGAGAAACGCCGGGAGTCCGTGACCGACGGCATCCCCCTCGGCCAGCCCGGACTCGCCCTCGCCGCCAAGCTCTCCTCCCGCGTCCGCACCGCCGGCCTCGACGTACCGCCACCCTCGGGCGACGACATCGGCTACGACCTCCTCACCCTCGCCGCCCGGGCCGAAGCCGAGGGCATCGACCCCGAAGCGGCCCTGAGAGCAGCGTCCCGCACCTACCGCGACGCGATCCGCTCCGCGGAGGGCCTGGACGGGGCCTGACGTGACCTGGGGCAAGGGGATGCCGGACCTGGTGTGGGACGAGGTGAGGGACTGCTTCGATCCCGGACTGATGGGCGCCCTACCGGACCTGCACGTCCCGGACACCTCGGCGGAGGACTGGCAGGCGCTTCTCGATCTCGTCGCGGAGAAGGGCTGGAGGCACGAGTACATCGAAGGGACGACGCCCTTGGCCGTCCCGAGTGCCGCCCACGTACTCGCGCGACCGCTCGACGCCGAATGCCCACAGCTCCGGGTCTGGCCGACGGAGGGCATGCTGGCGATCTTCCGGTTCCTCGCGGACGAGGAGATCGACTTCGACATGGACCTGCGGGAGATCCAGGGGCAGCACCGGCTCGACGCGTTCTGCGACTTCCTGTGCCGCCTCGGCCGCCACCTCGCCAAGCCGGTCGTGATGTGCCCGGAGGGCGCGTACGACCGCCCGGTGCTCGGGTTCGACCCCGTCCTCGACCGCGTCCGCGTGCTGGGTGACTGAGCACGTCGACCACGGTGGTCGCGGGACGGGAAGGGGGAGCGGGCGGGACCGGGAAGGAGGCCTCCGGGCCGCCCGCTACCGTCGTCGGGTGACCAACCAGCCC
>NZ_JARGEE010000702.1:0-2752 GCF_033794485.1 Streptomyces sp. MB09-02B | reverse complement strand
CGTCGACTGCTCGAGTAACGTGTCCAGTGCTTCATGTCCTAACTCTACCGCGCTCCCGAGCACCGTCACGCTCCTTTCGGCACCGGCGACGACGCACGGCGACCCGCGCCGGGAGACTGTCGCGCCGGCCCCGTCCGGGTTCGGGTTCGGGTCCGGCCCCGGCCCCGGCCCCGGACCCGGACCCGAACCCGAACCCGGACGAGGCCATCGAGACCGTCTTCCGGATCGAGTCGCCCAGAGTCATCGCCGGTGTCGCACGGATCGTGCGGGACGTCGGGATCGCGGAGGAGTTGGCGCAGGACGCACTGGTCGCGGCACTGGAGCAGTGGCCGAGGGACGGGGTGCCGGACAATCCGGGGGCCTGGCTCATGGCGGCGGCCAAGCACCGGGCGATCGACCTCGTCCGCCGCCGGGAGCGGTACGCGCGCAAGCTCGCCGAAGTGGGGCGGGACCTGGAGTCGGCGGGACCGTACCTCGATCAGCCGTCCGACCCGGACGACATCGACGACGACCTGCTCCGCCTGGTCTTCACGGCCTGCCACCCGGTGCTCTCCGCCGAGGCCCGCATCGCCCTCACCCTGCGCCTCCTCGGCGGCCTGACCACCACCGAGATCGCCCGCGCCTTCCTGACCCCCGAGACGACGATCGCCCAGCGCGTAGTCCGCGCCAAACGCACGCTGGCCACGAAGAACGTCGCCTTCGAGGTGCCCTACGGCCCCGACCGCGAGGCCCGCCTCGACTCCGTGCTCGAAGTCATCTACCTGATCTTCAACGAGGGGTACGCGGCCACCGCCGGCGACGACCTGCTGCGCCCCGCGCTCTGCGAGGACGCCCTCCGACTGGCGCGCGTCCTGGCCCAGTTGATGCCCAAGGAGCCCGAGGTGCACGGCCTGGTGGCCCTGCTGGAGCTCCAGGAGTCGCGGGCGGCCACCCGCACGGGGCCCGCCGGGGAGCCGGTCCTGCTGCGGGACCAGGACCGCCGCCGCTGGAACCGCCTGCTCATCGCCCGGGGCTTCACCGCCCTCGGCCGCGCCACGGCCGCCGCGCACGGCGCGCCGGGCCCGTACGCCCTCCAGGCGGCCATCGCCGCGTGCCACGCCCAGGCGCACACCTACGCGGAGACCGACTGGCCGAGGATCGCCACCCTGTACGCCCTCCTGGCCGCCCGCGCCCCGTCCCCCGTGGTCGAACTGAACCGCGCGGTCGCCGTCTCCATGGCCGAGGGCCCCGGCCCCGCCCTGGAGATCGTGGACGGCCTCACCGCCGAACCCGCCCTGCGCGACTACCACTTGCTGCCGAGCGTCCGCGGGGATCTGCTGCGCCGACTGGGCCGTACGGAGGAGGCCCGGGCGGAGTTCCTACGGGCGGCCGGTCTGGCCCGCAACGAGCGTGAGCGGGCGCTCCTGCGGACGCGGGCGGAGGAGGACTGAGGGGCGCCGCGGGCGGAGGAGGGCGCCGCGGGCGGAGGAGAGGCCCGAGGGCCTGCTGCGGGCGGCGGGTGACTCCCCACCGCCGCCGGCGGCACATCGCGGCCCCGGGCGGAACCCGGACCCCTACGCCGGGTGGCCGATCAGCATCGTCGGGGCTCCGGCGACCCGGGTCAGGAAGACCGTCGCCGAGTTGCGGCCCTGCGGCTTGACCTTCTTGCGCAGCTCCTCCGGCTCGACGGCCGACCCCCGCTTCTTCACCGTGAGGATGCCGACCTCGCGCTCCCGCAGCAGGGCCTTCAACTTCTTCACGTTGAAGGGCAGTTGGTCGGTGATCTCGTACGCCGCCGCGTACGGGGTGACGTGGTGCTCGTCGGCCGTGACGTAGGCGATCGTGGGGTCGATCAGCCCACCCTCCAACTCCTCGGCGACCTCGGCGACCAGATGGGCGCGGATCACGGCACCGTCGGGCTCGTACAGGTACCGGCCCACCGGACGGACCGCCGGGTCGGGCAGCATCGTGTCGGGTGCGGCCCACACCCCCGCCCCGGCCGGCAGCAGCATCGCCCGCCGCGCCCCCGGCGTCCCGTCCGCCCGGAACCAGAGCACGGCCTCCTTCACGTCCCCGCCGTCGGAGATCCACTCGGCCTCGGCCTGCGCGGGGATCGCCTCGTGCGGGATGCCCGGCGCGATCTTCAGCGCGCCGAGCGGGGCCTGCACCGCCGCCGACACGGCCCAGGACAGGGGCGGGGAGTAGGCCTCCGGATCGAAGATCCGGCCGCGCTTGGAGGAGCGCCGGGCCGGGTCGACGAACACGGCGTCGTACCCGGCCGTGTCCACCTCCGTCACATCCGCCTCGCGCACCTCGATCAGTTCGGCGAGCCCGAGCGCGTCGGCGTTGGCGCGGGCCACTGCCACGGTCAGCGGGTCGCGGTCGACGGCCAGCACCCGGATCCCGGCCCGCGCGAACGCGATCGCGTCCCCGCCGATCCCGCAGCACAGGTCGGCGACCGACCGCACGCCCAGCGCCTGGAAACACTCGGCCCGGTACGTCGCCACGCTCGTTCTGGTCGACTGCTCGACCCCGTTCGGCGTGAAGAACATCCGCCCCGCGTCCGCCGCGCCGAACTTCGCCACCGCCCGCTGCCGCAGCCGGGCCTGGGCCAGCGCCGCCGAGACCAGTTCCGCGGGGTGGTCGCGGCGTAGCCGGGTCGCCACGGCCAACTCCCGCGCCGGTTCGGTGTCGCGCACCTCGTCGAGGAGGGCGCGGCCCTCGGGGGGTGCTTTTATCCACCTCTACCCGGCCCCGCAAAAACCCTTTTTTG
>NZ_JARGEE010000701.1:0-2779 GCF_033794485.1 Streptomyces sp. MB09-02B | reverse complement strand
GTACGGGGGGACGGGGACCCGTCGGTGTGCCGTGCTCCGGGCCGGGGACGTCGGGGACAGCGGGGCTCCCAGGGCCCAGAGCCGGCCGACGGTTTCGAGCAGGGCGCCCGCTCCCCCCGCCGGCCCTTCGCCGATCGCCAGGGCGGGCAGGACCGTCACCTCGGCGGGTGCGGCGGCGGGATGGGCGGCGGTGACCGCGTGGACCGGGCCGGAGAGGGTGGCGCCGGGGCCGAGTTCGACGAACGTGTCGTAGCCCTCGTCGAGGAGCCGGGCGACCGCGGGGCCGAAGCGGACGGGGCGGACCGCGTGATCGCGCCAGTAGCCGGAGCCGGGGGTCAGGTCGGGGGCCCAGTGACCGGTGACCGTGCTCAGCATCGGAACGGTGGCCGGGTGCACGGTCAGGGCCTTCGCCGCGTTGTGGAGGCGGTCGAGCACGGGGTTCAGCACGGGGGAGTGGAAGGCGTGGGAGACGCGGAGGCGCCGGGCTGCCACACCACGGGCGGTGAGCGCCGCGACCGCTCGGTCGACTGCCTCCGCCGCACCCGACAGCACGACCTGCGTGGGTGAGTTGACGGCGGCCACGGTGAGCGTGCCGTCGGAGTCGGCGACCAGGGCGGCGACGGTCTCCTCGTCCCCCCGCACGGCCGCCATGGCGCCCGGCGTGGTGAGTCCGCCCATCAGGCGACCGCGTTCGGCGGCGAAACCGACCGCCTCGGCCAGGGGAAGGGACCCGGCGACGCACGCGGCGGTGATCTCGCCGACGCTGTGCCCGACGACCGCGTCCGGCGCCACGCCCCAGGCGGCCAACTGCCCGGCCAACGCCACCCCGAACGCGACCAGCAGCGGCTGCGCCACCTCCGTCCGGGCCAGGGCCTCGGGTTCGGCGTCCTCGTCCAGACACCAGGCGGCCAGGCTCCGCCCCAGCACCGGCCCCGTGAGGGAGGAGGCCTCCTCCAGAAGGTCCCGGAACACGGGCG
Source organism: Streptomyces sp. MB09-02B (assembly GCF_033794485.1). Taxonomy (NCBI): domain Bacteria; kingdom Bacillati; phylum Actinomycetota; class Actinomycetes; order Kitasatosporales; family Streptomycetaceae; genus Streptomyces; species Streptomyces sp. MB09-02B. The sequence goes on along the minus strand of NZ_JARGEE010000701.1, from coordinate 1,802 downwards.
CCGAGTGCCACAACTCTCGCCCGGAGCCCACCTGTTGGGATCCCTGGCCGGGCATGACGAACACGGTCCGCAGGCGCCCCCGGACGAGTCCCGTCACGGCGCGACCCGGACGGACCGCGGTGCCCTCGCGACCGGGGCCTCCCGAACCACCCCTTCCGTCGGCACGTTGCCCGTCCCCAGCGCCTTGCCCGTCCCCAGCATCTTGCCCTTCCCGAGCGCCTTGCCCGTCCCCGGCGCCTTCCGGGCCGTGGCCCCACGCGCGCCCGACCTCTTCGAGCCGCTCGGCGAGGCTTCCGTCCGCCACCACGGCCAACCGGTGCGGTGCTTCGTCGCGGGCGCTGTTGACGGTGGCGCACACGTCGCCCTCGTCCAGTTCGGGGTGGGCCCGCAGATGCGCGGCCAACTCGGCGGCCGCGGCCCGCAGACCACCCTCGCTCCGCGCGGACAGCGTCAGCAGGTGCGGGCCGTCGGCGATCGGCGTCGCCTGGTCGGTCGGGGGCCCCTGACCGGCCGGAGTCCGTGGGGCCGTGGGGGCTGCGTCGGGTGCGTCGGGTGCATCGGGTGCTTCGGCGGACGTCGGATCCGTCGCCGCCCTCGCCGGTCGGTACCGGTCCCCCGACTCCTCGGGCCGGTACCGGTCCCCCGACTCCTCGGGCCGGTACCGGCCCTTCGGCGCCTCCTCCAGGATCGCGTGCGCGTTGGTGCCGCCGAAGCCGAAGGAGTTGACCCCGGCGGTCAGGGGGCGGCCGTCCGGGCTGGTCCACTCCTCCCGTTCGGTCACGAGGCGGAACCCGGGGGCGGTGTCGGCGAGGAACGAGGCGGGCGAGGTGACATGGAGGGAGGGCGGGAGCCGACGGTGACGGAGCGCGAGGACGACCTTGACCAGCGCGGGCATCCCGGCCGCGTTGAGCAGGTGCCCGACGTTCGTCTTCACCGAGCCGAGCCCTCGTGGGACCCCGTCGGCGCGGGGCGGGAAGACCTGCCCGAGCGACCGCGCCTCGACCGGGTCACCGATCGGCGTACCCGTGCCGTGCGCCTCCACGTACGACACGTCGGCCGGGTCGGCACCGCACTCCTCGTACGCCCGGCCGATCACCTCGCGCTGGCCGCGCGGGGTCGGCGCGAGGAGGCCGAGCGAGCGGCCGTCGTTGTTCACGGCCGTGCCGCGTACGAGGGCGAGGACCGGGTCGTCGGCGGTGCGGGCGTCGTCGAGGCGGGCGAGGACCAGCATCGCGCCGCCCTCCCCCGGGACGAATCCGTCCGCGTCGGCGCCGAACGCGCGGCACCGTCCCGTCGGCGACAACGCGCCCGTCGCCGCGAGGAGGCGGTGGCCGGTCGGCGTCAGGCCCAGGTTGACGCCGCCGACCACGGCGAGGTCGCACTCGCCGGACAGCAGGCTCCGCCGGGCCAGGTGCAGGGCGACGAGGGCGGACGAGCAGGCCGTGTCGACGGCGAGCGCGGGGCCGGTGAGGTCGAGTACCTGGGAGACACGGGCGGCGATCAGGCTGGGCAGGTTGCCGGTGAGGGCGGCCGGATGGCGGGCGAGGTCCCCGTCGGCGGCCTCGGCGAGGACCTCGCGGTACCCGCTGTCGCCGGCCGCCGCGAAGACCCCGACCCGGCGGCCGGCCCGCCGGGGCCCCGCGTACCCGGCGCGCTCCAACGCCTCGTGCGCCAGCTCCAGAAAGATGCGCGCCTGCGGATCGGTGGCCCGGGCCTCCGCGTCGTCCATCCCGAAGAACCGGGCGTCGAAGCCCCCGGGATCGCCACACCAACGCCCCCGGCCCCCCCCCCCCCGGGGGGGG
>NZ_JARGEE010000700.1:0-2790 GCF_033794485.1 Streptomyces sp. MB09-02B | reverse complement strand
CCACACCCCCTTCGCCCACCCGTCGGACACTGTCAGTGCCCTCCGTTACGGTTCGTCCATGGCTGCCCGTACGAAGACCGCGAAGGACCGCCCGGCATACCGCTGCACCGAATGCGGCTGGCAGACGGCCAAGTGGCTGGGCCGCTGCCCCGAATGCCAGGCCTGGGGCACGGTCGAGGAGTACGGCACCCCGGCCGTCCGCACGACGGCCCCCGGCCGCGTCACCACCTCCGCCGTCCCCATCGGCCAGGTGGACGGCCGCCAGGCCACCGCCCGCTCCACCGGCGTTCCCGAGCTCGACCGAGTCCTCGGCGGCGGCCTCGTCCCCGGCGCCGTGGTCCTCCTCGCAGGCGAGCCCGGCGTCGGCAAGTCCACCCTCCTCCTCGACGCCGCCGCCAAGTCCGCGAGCGCCGAACACCCCACCCTGTACGTCACGGGCGAGGAGTCCGCCAGCCAGGTCCGCCTCCGCGCCGACCGCATCGATGCCCTCCACGATCATCTCTACCTCGCCGCCGAGACCGACCTCGCCGCCGTCCTCGGTCACTTGGACGCGGTCAAACCGTCCCTCCTGATCCTCGACTCGGTCCAGACCGTCGCCTCCCCGGAGATCGACGGCGCCCCCGGCGGCATGGCCCAGGTCCGCGAAGTCGCCGGCGCCCTGATCCGCGCCTCCAAGGATCGCGGCATGTCGACGCTCCTCGTGGGCCACGTCACCAAGGACGGCGCCATCGCGGGCCCCCGCCTCCTGGAGCACCTCGTCGACGTCGTCCTGCACTTCGAGGGCGACCGCCACGCCCGCCTCCGCCTGGTCCGCGGCGTCAAGAACCGCTACGGCGCCACGGACGAGGTCGGCTGCTTCGAGCTGCACGACGAGGGCATCACCGGCCTGACCGACCCCAGCGGCCTGTTCCTCACCCGCCGCGACGAGCCCGTCCCCGGCACCTGCCTCACCGTCACCCTGGAGGGCCGCCGCCCCCTGGTCGCGGAAGTGCAGTCGCTCACAGTCGACTCGCAGCTCCCCTCCCCCCGCCGGACCACCTCAGGCCTGGAGACCTCCCGGGTCTCGATGATGCTCGCGGTCCTGGAACAGCGCGGCCGGATCAGCGCCCTCGGCAAGCGGGACATCTACTCGGCGACGGTCGGCGGCGTGAAGCTCTCGGAGCCCGCCGCGGACCTCGCGATCGCCCTCGCGCTGGCCTCCGCCGCAAGTGACACCCCCCTCCCCAAGAACCTGGTGGCGATCGGTGAGGTGGGCCTCGCGGGCGAGGTCAGACGGGTCACCGGGGTCCAGCGCCGCCTGGCCGAAGCGCACCGCCTGGGCTTCACGCACGCGCTCGTTCCGTCCGATCCCGGCAAGGTTCCTCCCGGTATGAAGGTCCTGGAAGTGGCCGACATGGGAGACGCGCTGCGGGTGCTGCCCCGATCGCGTCGGCGAGAGGCCCCACGGGACGAGGAGGACCGCCGGTAGACTTTGCCCAGGTCTCGCCCGTCCGTACGAACCACGAGTGCGAAACGGGAGCGCCCCAGAACCTGCGACCGGAGGAGTGCAGTGGCAGCCAACGACCGGGCAGCAGCTCCCGGAAAGTCCGGTGGGAGCTCCGGTGCCGATGGCCTGATGCGCGCCTCACTGAGCGCCGTGGCCCCAGGCACGGCCCTGCGCGACGGGCTTGAACGGATTCTCCGCGGCAACACCGGCGGACTCATCGTGCTCGGCTTCGACAAGACCGTCGAGCCGATGTGCACCGGTGGTTTCGTCCTGGATGTCGAGTTCACCGCCACGCGCCTGCGTGAGCTGTGCAAGCTCGACGGCGGCATCGTGCTGTCCTCGGACCTCTCCAAGATCCTCCGTGCGGGCGTCCAGCTGGTCCCCGACCCGATGATCCCGACAGAGGAGACGGGCACCCGCCACCGTACGGCCGACCGCGTCAGCAAACAGGTGGGCTTCCCCGTCGTCTCGGTCTCCCAGTCGATGCGCCTCATCGCCCTGTACGTCGACGGACAGCGCCGCGTCCTGGAGGACTCGGCCGCGATCCTGTCCCGCGCCAACCAGGCACTGGCGACCCTCGAACGCTACAAGCTCCGCCTGGACGAGGTGGCGGGCACTCTCTCCGCGCTGGAGATCGAGGACCTGGTGACGGTCCGGGACGTCTCGGCGGTCGCCCAGCGACTGGAGATGGTCCGTCGCATCGCCACCGAAATCGCCGAATACGTGGTCGAACTGGGCACGGACGGCCGTCTCCTGGCCCTCCAGCTCGACGAACTGATCGCGGGCGTCGAGCCGGAGCGCGAACTGGTGGTCAGGGACTACGTCCCCGAGCCCACCGCGAAGCGCTCCCGCACGGTCGACCAGGCCCTGTACGAACTCGACGCCCTCACCCACGCCGAGCTCCTCGAACTCCCCACGGTCGCCCGCGCTCTCGGCTACACCGGCTCCCCCGAGGGCATGGACTCGGCCGTCTCCCCGCGCGGCTTCCGCCTCCTCGCGAAGGTCCCGCGCCTGCCGGGCGCCATCATCGACCGCCTGGTGGAGCACTTCGGCGGCCTCCAGAAGCTTCTCGCGGCGAGCGTCGACGACCTCCAGACGGTCGACGGCGTGGGCGAGGCCCGTGCCCGCAGCGTCCGCGAGGGTCTCTCCCGCCTGGCGGAGTCCTCCATCCTGGAACGCTACGTCTGACGACTCACCGGCCCGCTCAGCCCGTCCGGCGTTCGAGGACGAGGCCGAAGGCCGACAGGGGGGTCTGGGGGCGCAGCCCTCAGGGATGGGACGGGTAGGGGCGGCGGGGGCGAGAA
>NZ_JARGEE010000006.1:0-71778 GCF_033794485.1 Streptomyces sp. MB09-02B | reverse complement strand
TGGGAGCGGCTCGCCGACCTTCTCGCCGACCGCCTCCTCGACCTGAAGCCGGACGACGACTCGCCCTGGCCGCGGATCGCCTTCGACGGCGCCCCCGCGTCCCCCGCGTGCACCGAGCCCCGGCCTCGTCCGGTGGGGGCGCGGCGTTTCGCTCCGCATGCGCCTTAGCCCGGTCGCGGCAAGAATGTAGGGCGCCGGGACTAGCGGTGCGTCCTGCGCCGCGCCGGCCGTCCGGCAACGGGAGGTACTACATGACCACCGCCGGAGACATCATGCACCGCGGCGCCCAGTGGATCCCCGCCCACGAGACCCTCGACCGCGCCGCCCAGCTGATGCGCCAGCTGAACGTCGGTGCACTGCCCATCAGCGACGAGAACGAACGGCTCTGCGGCATCCTCACCGACCGTGACATCGTCGTCGGCTGTGTCGCCCTGGGCCACGACCCGTCGACGATCACGGCCGGCGAAATGGCCAAGGGCACACCGCGCTGGATCGACGCGGGCGCCGACGTCAGCGAGGTGCTCCAGGAGATGAAGGGGCACCAGATCCGCCGGCTCCCGGTGATCGAGAACAAGCGTCTCGTCGGCATGATCAGCGAGGCCGACCTGGCCCATCACCTGTCGGACGATCAGATCGCCTCCTGGGTCGAGAGCGTCTACGCGAAGAGCACGACGCACTGACCGTCGGCGTCGGGCGCGGCGCCCGACCGCCCGATCATCTCCCCGCTCCGGGCGTCACAGCCACCCGTTGCGCTTGAAGCCCCGGTAGAGGGTGACGCAGGCGGTGGCTATGACTCCCAGGACCAGCGGATAGCCGAACTTCCAGTGCAGCTCCGGCATGTACTGGAAGTTCATGCCGTAGACCCCGCACACCATGGTCGGTACGGCGATCAGCGCGGCCCACGCCGTGATCTTCCGCATGTCCTCGTTCTGCGCGACGCTGACCTGCGCGAGATGCGCCTGCAGGATCGAGTTCAGCAGTTCGTCGAACGCGGCGATCTGATCGGTGGCCCGCAGCAAGTGGTCGGAGACGTCGCGGAAGTAGGCCTGTATCTCCGGGTCGACCACCCGGATCGGTCGTGAGGTGAGTTCCAGGAGCGGGCGGGCGAGCGGGGCCACCGCTCGCTTCAGTTCGAGCAGTTCGCGCTTGAGCTGGTAGATGCGGCCCGGGTCGACCCGCGCGCCGTTCGCGGCGAACACGTCGGTCTCCACCTGGTCGATGTCCGTCTGGACCGAGTCCGTGACGCTCAGATAGTCGTCGACCACGTGGTCCGCGATCGCGTGAAGCACCGCGGCCGGTCCCTTCGCCAACTGTTCGACATTCGCCTCCAGTTCCTCCCGCAGCGGACCGAGCGAACCGTGCCGTCCGTGGCGGACGGTGATCACGAAGTCCGCGCCGACGAAGACCATGATCTCGCCGGTGTGCACCACCTCGCTGGTCGCGGTCAGTTCGGTGTGCTCGACGTAGCAGACCGTCTTGAACACCGCGAACAGCGTGTCGTCGTAACGCTCCAGTTTCGGGCGCTGATGGGCCTCGATCGCGTCCTCGACCGCCAGCGGGTGCAGGCCGAAGAGCTCGGCGATACCCGCGAACTCCCGCTGTGTCGGCTCGTGCAGTCCCAGCCAGACGAAGCCGTGGTCGTGCCGGCGGACCTGCTTGACGGCCTCGACGACATCGCGGACAGCGGGGGAGCGGACACCCTTGTGGTAGGTCACGCAGTTCACCACCGAGGTGCCCAGCGGGGAGCGGGCCGGATGGCTCAGGTCGACGCGGGGACGCCGTCGGGCCAGCCGTGCCATCGTGCGCAGGCCGACGACCCTGTCGAGGCCGGTGACCTTCCGCAGATTCCCTGCCATGGACATCTGGCTTCTCCTTGCGTGGATCTCCTCGCACCGCACTCCGTGCCTTGTGGCGCCAGTGTGCCAGGGCTGATCGAGTGCCGGGTAAGGCTGTGGGAACGGAGCATTCCGCTCCACTTGTAGACGTCCGAAGCGGCGGGGCCGTTCCGATCCGGTCGTTCGGATCCGGTCGTTCGGATCCGGTCGTCTCCATGTCGACGCTTCCGGCCGGTCGCGGGGTGGGTGGCCTTCGCGGCTGCGGGAGCGTCGCCGTGTAGTGCAAGTCGGTCAAATGGGATGATCGGGGCATGATGCAAACCGACGGTTATCTCCTCGACCACCGGCGGGCCGAGACGGGGCAGGGCCCCGACGCCTTCGCCACGCTCTTCGACCCCACGACGTTCCGGCACATGGAAGCCTTCGGTCTGGGGTCCGGCTGGCGCTGCTGGGAGGTCGGCGCGGGCGGCGCCTCGGTGGTCTCCTGGCTGGCCAAGAAGGTCGGGCCGACGGGCAAGGTCATCGCGACGGACACCGACATCTCCTGGGCCGTGCCCTCGGTCACCCGCCCGCCGGTCGAGGCACTCGTCCATCACGTGGGCGCCGACGAACCCCCGGGTGACGGCTTCGACCTGGTGCACGCCCGGCTCGCCCTGGCCCATGCGCCCGACCACGAGCAGGCGTTGTCGTCGATGATCAAGGCGCTGCGTCCCGGCGGACGGCTCCTGATCGAGGACATCGACCCCGCCCTCCAACCCCTGGCCTGCCTCGAGGAGTCCGGCCCCGAGCACCGGTTGGCCAACCGGCTTCGCCAGGCCGTGCGCGAGCTGCTCGCCGAACGCGGGACCGACCCGGCGCACGGCCGCAGACTTCCGCGTCTGCTGCGGGCCGCCGGCCTGCGCGGTGTGGAGGCCGACGCGTACTTCCCCGTCGCCGCACCGGCGTGCGCCGCCCTGGAGTCGACGACCGTCGACCGGTTCCGCCAGGAGCTCGTCACGGCGAGCCTCGCGACGGAGGAGGAGATCGACCGGCATCTGGCGACCGTGGCCTCCGGCGCGATGGACGTAGCCGCCCCGCCCCTGATCTCGGCCTGGGGCCGGAAGGCGTAGCGGTAGGGACCGGTCCGGTGGCGGACCGGTCGCCTGTTCACATGGCCCGGGCGCTCCCCGGCGGTCTCCCGCCGACCGTCTCCACCGCCAGCGCTCCTGCCCGGCACCCCTCGGCGGCCGCCCCCTCGGCGTCCGCGCCCGCGAGCGACGCCGCCAGGAACGCCCCCGTGAAGGCGTCGCCCGCGCCGGTGGTGTCGCGGGGCGTGGCGGGTACCGCCGGGATCCGAGACTCGACGACGCCCCCGCACGCGACGAGGGCGCCGTCCGCCCCTTGCTTCGCCACTACCAGGGGGACGAGACGGCTCAACTTGGCCGCCGCGTCGGCCGGATCGGGCAGCCCGGTCAGCAGATGGGCCTCGTCGCGGCTGGGCAGCAGCACATCGATCCCCTCGACGAGCCTGAGGAAACGGTCCACACCGAGCCGCGTCAGGAACCCCGCCGACGCGGGGTCCACGCTCACCGGCACTCCACGCGCGCGTGCGGACTCGAGGGCCACGGCGGCCAGCGCGCGACTCGGCTCGGCGAAGAACAGATAGCCCGACAGGTGCAGCCGCGCGACCCCGTCGAGCAGGGCAGGCGACCAGTCGTCCGGGTCCAGCCGCAGCGCCGCACCGCTGTCGGTGAGAAACGTGCGCTCGGCCGCGGCACCCGTGTCCACCAGGCAGATCACCGTCCCCGTGGCCGCGTCCGGATCGACCACCAGATGGGGTCGCACCGCCGAGGCCCGCAGCTCCCGCTCGTGCCACGCCGCCCCGTCCGTGCCCACGCGCCCGAGCAGCCGCACGTCCGCGCAGCCGCGATGAGCCGCCCAGCAGGCCACGTTGGCGCCCGCCCCGCCCGGCAGCGTCCGGATCGCGGAGGCCGTGTCGGTGCCCGCCGCGAGCGGCCCGCGGTGCAGGGCGACGACATCCGTCACGACGTCCCCCACGACGAGCAGTGCCCCGCGCCCGTCCGCACCCCGCCGGTCGGTCACCTCACGCCCCGGCCCACGCCGCCGCGATACGCGACGCGAGCCGTACGTTGCCGCGCACCGCCGCCAGGTTGGCGCTCAGGGAAGCGCCGTCGGTGTGCCGTACGAGATAGCTCAGCAGGAACGGTGTGACCGCCTGGCCCGTGACACCCTCCGCCTCGCACGCCGCCAGCGCCTCCGCGAGCACGCGCGCGTGCAGCTCCGGATCGAGTTGTTCCTCCTCCGGCACGGGGTTGGCGACGATCAGCGCGGACTCGGGGCCGCCGAGCGCGTCCTGCGCCCGCATGACGTCCGCGACCTCGCCCGGCGACCCGAGCGTCCACTCCACCGGATGGCCCGAGTCGGAGAGGTAGAAGCCGGGGAAGCGGTCCGTGCCGTACCCGGCGACCGCGACACCCAGTGTCTCCAGTCGCTGCAAGGTCGCCGGAACGTCCAGGATCGACTTCACGCCCGCGCACACCACCGTGATCCGGGTGCGTGCGAGGAGCCCCAGGTCGGCGGACTCGTCCTGGGTCACCGTCCACTCCCGGTGCACGCCTCCGAGCCCACCCGTCGCGAACACCCGTACGCCCGCGAGGGCCGCCAGCTGGGCGGTCGCCGACACGGTGGTCGCACCGCTCACGCCCGCGGCCACCGCCGTCGGCAGATCGCGATGCCCGAGCTTGCGGATGCCGTCCTCGTTCGCGACCCGGTCCAACTGCTGCTTGTCGAGGCCGATATGGGGCCGCCCGTCCAGCACGGCGATCGTCGCGGGTACGGCGCCCTCCTGCCGTACGACCTCCTCCAGCTCCAGCGCCACCTGCAGATTGCGGGGGCGGGGCAGCCCGTGCGCGATGATCGTCGACTCCAGCGCCACCACGGGTCGACGCGCGTCAACCGCTTCCCGCACCTCTTCGGACACCATCAGCACGCGCTTGCCTCCTGTCTGACGTTCTTCTCTCATCCCTGGCGGACAGCGCGTCCGGCCAAACCCTTGCGCTCTGTGGTGCAGGACACCAGCCTGAGGTGCATGAAGGAGAACACGACACGTCTCGACCATGTCGTCCTCTGGGTACGGGAGCCCGTCGCCGCGGCCGGCTTCTACGAGAAGGCCGTGGGCCTGGAACCCGTGAGGCTCGACGAGTACTCGGCGGGACAGGCGCCCTTCCCCTCCGTCCGTGTCAACGACGAGACCATCATCGATCTCATGCCGCTGGCCATGGCTCCGAAGATGAGGATGGTGCCGGGCGCCGCCGCCGGTGCCGGGCATCCCGTCAACCACGTGTGCCTCGCCATGCCCGGCCCCGCCTTCGACGAACTGCGCGGCCGACTGGAGGAGCAGGCGGTCCCCGTTTCCGAGGTCTCCCACGACTCCTTCGGCGCCCGCGGCCTCGCCCGGCGAAGCTTCTACTTCCGGGACCCGGACGGCAACGTCTTCGAGGCGCGGCACTACGAGTAGCGCGCCCCGGCCGCCGTCAAGAGCTGGGCCCCGGCCACCCAGGTCGTCCAGGGACGCGCACAGGCCGGCCACAACCCGCTCAGAACAACGGCTCCGGAAGCACCCCTTCCAGCGCCAGCAGTTTCCGCTTGGTCTCCAGTCCGCCGCCGAACCCGCCGATGCCGCCGTCGCTCTCCACCACCCGGTGGCACGGCACCACCACGGGCAGCGGGTTCGACCCCATCGCGACACCGACCGCCTGGGCCGCACCGGGCTGCCCCACGCGCCGCGCGAGGTCGCCGTAGCCCACGACCGAGCCGTAGGGGACGCCCGACGCCAGTTCGCGCAGCACCTGCCGGTTGAACCCCGATATCAGCGACCAGTCGAGCGGCAGCGCGAAGTCGTGCAGCTCGCCCGCGAAGTAAGACTCGAACTGACGTATGGCCTCGGCCAGCTGAGGGGTGTCGGGCGCCTCCACCGGGGTGGTGCCGAGGCGGGAGGCGAGCCGGCCGAGGGTCCGGTCGCGCACCGGCTCCGTGGCGTGGAACACGACGTTGACCAGGCCCTCGTCCGTCGCGGCCAGCAGCAGCGGGCCGATGTCCGAGCCGACGACGGCCCACACCACCAGCTGCTCTTCCTGCGCGTGGCTGTTCATGGGACCACCGTACGGGCCGCCACCGACAACGGCCGTGGTGTGCGCTCCGCTCCGGAGCGCGCATCACCGGCCGCGGACCGCCGCGTCAGCCCTGGGTGGCGCCCCTGACCACGTCCGGCTTGTTGGTGATGATGCCGTCCACGCCGTAGTCGGCCACCCGGCGGGCGTTGGCGGCGTCGTTCACCGTCCAGGTGAGGATCTCCAACGGCTTTCCGTGCGGACCCCCGAGCGCGTGGATCGTGGCGACGTAGGACGCCGAGATGGTCGTGTACGAGGAGTTGATCTGGTCGCTGAACCTGGCGTACTCGGGGAGGTCGGCGATGTCCGGGGTGCCGAGCAGACCGGTCTTCAGCGCAGGGTTCAGCTCGTGGACCCGGCGTACGGTGTCGGCGCTGAAGCTCTGGATCACCAGCTTCTCCAGGTGGGCCGGGCCGAGCCAGCCCTCGTTGCTCAGCACCTTCAGGGTCTGCTGCTCGATCCCCGGGTAGAGCTGCGGGTTCTTGATCTCCAGGACGAGCTTCTGGTGGTTGCGTGACACCCGCCGCATGTACTGCTCCAGCGTGGGCACGCGCGCGCCCGCGTAGTCGGCGCCGAACCAGCTGCCCGCGTCCAGGCGCCCGATCTCCGCGGCGGTGAAGTCCGCCACGTTCCAGGGCGCACGCTCGGGGTAGAGCTCCTCCACGTTGGTCGTGCGCGCCAGCGTCGCGTCATGGAGGACGACGAGCCTGCCGTCGCTGGTGCGCTGGACGTCGTTCTCGACCCAGTCGAAGCCCATCTCGTAGGCCTTGTCGACAGCGGCCAGGGTGTTCTCGGGCGCGTAGGCGGAAGCTCCACGATGCGCGACGACCAGTGGGTTCCCGGCGTCGGCGGCCGCGTGAGCGGCGGAAGTGGGGAGCAGGAGGACGGTGGCCCCCAAGAACGCTGTGGTCGCGGCGGCAACTGCGCGCACGTGCATGCGTACTCCTCGCGTCGATCGATCACGGTCAGCTCAAGAGTGACAGCAGAGGGTCAACGGCAGAGGTGCGCAGGATGGCCATGAATTGAATGGAGTTGCCCAAGTCCGCTCACGGGCACCGCACAAGTGGGGCAAGGCCGTGTTTCTTTGCCGGAAAATCGTTCGACCATTCCGGTGGGGGTCATACTCTCTGCGACAACCCTGACCGTCGTGGCGGTGCCGGGGCTGGGGGCATCGCAGGAAATCCAGGGACGCGACAGGGCGGGAAAGGCAGCCGCGAATGCAGGGCACGGTCGACGGCTTCAGCTACGGACTCGTCACTCCGGTGGTGGCCTATCTCATGGCCTGCCTCGGGGGCGCGCTCGGCCTGCGCTGCACCACCAGATCGATGCTCGTGGACGGCCGGTGGCGGATCGGCTGGCTCGCGCTGGGCTCGGCGGCCATCGGCTCCGGAATCTGGACCATGCACTTCGTCGCGATGATGGGGTTCAAGGTCCTGCAGACCCCGATCCACTACGACCCGCTGACCACGTTCGCGAGCCTCGCCGTGGCGATCGTCATGGTCGGCATCGGGATCTTCATGGTCGGCTCCAAGGGGGCCACCGGGGCCGCGCTGTTCACCGGCGGCACCATCACCGGCCTGGGCATCGCCTCCATGCACTACCTGGGCATGGCCGGCATGCGGCTCAACGGCACGTTGCAGTACAACACCGTCACCGTGGCGGCTTCGGTCGTCATCGCCGTGGTGGCCGCGATCGCCGCCCTGTGGGCCGCCGGACAGGTCCGCGGCTTCCTGTGGAGCGTCGGTGCCAGCCTCGTCATGGGGATCGCCGTCAGCGGCATGCACTACACGGGCATGGCCGCCCTCAGCGTCCATCTGCACGGCGTCGCGGGCCCCGACCCGGCCGTCGGCTCCTCGTCCGCCGCCCTGCTGGCCCCGCTGATGATCGGCCCGCTGGTGTTCCTGCTCCTCGCGGGAGTCGTCGTGATGTTCGACCCGTTCATGATCATGGGCAGGTTCCACACGAACCCGGTCGAGCGCCGACCCGGCATCCCGGCCCAGGCGACCGCCCACATCTGCCGGCACCCGGACTCCCGCACCGGCCAGGAGCACCGCGAGCGGCGATCCCGCACACCGCAGAACCGCTGATCGGAGCCCGTTGTCAGTGCGGGGTCGTACGGTGGATTGCATGCGGCCCGTTTCCAAGATCGAACGCACGGTGGCGCCCCTCGAGGTCGTCAGCCCCTACCAGCCGAGCGGCGACCAGCCCACGGCCATCGCCGACCTCGCCCGGCGTATCGGAGCAGGTGAGAAGGACGTCGTCCTGCTCGGCGCGACCGGCACCGGCAAGTCCGCCACCACCGCGTGGATGATCGAGAAGCTCCAGCGCCCGACCCTGGTGATGGCGCCGAACAAGACCCTGGCCGCCCAGCTGGCCAACGAGTTCCGTGAGCTGCTGCCGAACAACGCGGTCGAATACTTCGTCTCGTACTACGACTACTACCAGCCCGAGGCGTACGTCCCGCAGTCGGACACCTACATCGAGAAGGACTCCTCGATCAACGAGGAGGTGGAACGCCTGCGTCACTCCGCGACCAACTCGCTGCTCACCCGCCGCGACGTCGTCGTGGTCGCCTCCGTCTCCTGCATCTACGGTCTCGGTACGCCACAGGAGTACGTGGACCGCATGGTCCCCCTCAAGGTCGGCGAGGAGTTCGACCGGGACACGCTGCTGCGCCGCTTCGTGGACATCCAGTACACCCGCAACGACCTGGCGTTCACCCGCGGCACCTTCCGCGTCCGCGGCGACACCATCGAGATCTTCCCGGTCTACGAGGAGCTCGCCGTCCGCATCGAGATGTTCGGCGACGAGATCGAGGCCCTCTCCACCCTCCACCCCCTCACCGGCGAGATCATCAGCGACGACCAGCAGCTCTACGTCTTCCCGGCCTCCCACTACGTCGCCGGCCCCGAGCGCCTGGAGCGTGCCGCCAACGACATCGAGAAGGAACTGGGCGAGCGTCTGTCGGAGCTGGAGAAGCAGGGCAAGCTCCTGGAGGCCCAGCGGCTGCGGATGCGCACCACGTACGACCTGGAGATGCTCCGCCAGATCGGCTCCTGCTCCGGTGTGGAGAACTACTCGATGCACTTCGACGGCCGCGAGCCCGGCTCCCCGCCGAACACCCTGCTGGACTACTTCCCGGACGACTTCCTCCTCGTCATCGACGAGTCCCATGTGACCGTGCCCCAGATCGGCGCCATGTACGAGGGCGACGCCTCCCGCAAGCGCACCCTCGTCGACCACGGCTTCCGACTGCCCTCCGCGCTGGACAACCGCCCCCTCAAGTGGGAGGAGTTCCAGGAGCGCGTCGGCCAGACGGTGTACCTCTCGGCGACCCCCGGCCAGTACGAGCTGTCCCGCTCCGACGGCCACGTCGAGCAGATCATCCGCCCCACCGGCCTGGTCGACCCCGAGGTCGTCGTCAAGCCCACCGAGGGCCAGATCGACGACCTGGTGCACGAGATCCGGCAGCGCACCGAGAAGAACGAGCGCGTCCTCGTCACCACCCTCACCAAGAAGATGGCCGAGGACCTCACCGACTACTTCCTGGAACTCGGCATCCAGGTCCGCTATCTCCACAGCGACGTCGACACCCTGCGACGTGTCGAACTGCTGCGTGAGCTGCGCGCCGGTGAGTACGACGTCCTGGTCGGCATCAACCTCCTCCGGGAGGGCCTCGACCTCCCCGAGGTCTCCCTGGTGGCGATCCTCGACGCCGACAAGGAGGGCTTCCTGCGCTCCGGCACCTCCCTGATCCAGACCATCGGCCGCGCGGCGCGCAATGTGTCGGGCCAGGTCCACATGTACGCCGACAAGATCACCCCGGCGATGGAGAGGGCCATCGACGAGACCAACCGGCGCCGGGAGAAGCAGGTCGCGTACAACACGGCCCACGGCATCGACCCGCAGCCGCTCCGCAAGAAGATCAACGACATCGTCGCGCAGATCGCCCGCGAGGACGTCGACACCGAGCAGCTGCTCGGCTCGGGCTATCGCACGGGCAAGGACGGCAAGGGCGCCAAGGCCCCCGTGCCCTCCCTCGGCGGCAAGGCGGCCAAGTCCGCCAAGGGCAGGGCCAAGGCCGCCGAGACCGTCCCCACCGACCGTCCCGCCGCCGATCTCGCCCAGCAGATCGAGGACATGACGGAGCGCATGCGCGCGGCCGCCGCCGAGCTGCAGTTCGAGATCGCCGCCCGGCTGCGTGACGAGGTCTCCGAGATGAAGAAGGAACTGCGTCAGATGAAGGAGGCGGGCCTGGCCTGACCGCCGATCCACGGACGCCGGGGAGGGGCACGCCCCGGCGTCGGCGCGCTGTGTTGCAAGACCGACACAAAGTGCGACACAGGCTGCGGCAATGTCAGTGCCGCTGCGTAAGGTGCTGCACATCCGCGGCCTCCGCGGAAACAGGGGACAGTCGAGAGGGGAATCAGCGCGTGACCGTCAACATGACCAAGGGTCAGGCCATCAGTCTGCAGAAGAACGACGGAGGCAGCCTGACCGCGGTGCGCATGGGTCTCGGCTGGCAGGCTGCCCCCAGGCGCGGCCTGTTCGGATCCCGCACCCGTGAGATCGACCTCGACGCCTCCGCCGTCCTGTTCGCGGACAAGCAGCCCGTCGACGTCGTCTTCTTCCGTCACCTGGTGAGCGACGACGGCTCCGTCCGTCACACCGGCGACAACCTGGTCGGCGGCGTCGGCCAGGGCGGTGACGACGAGGCGATCCTCGTCGACCTGGCCCGGGTGCCGGTCCACATCGACCAGATCATCTTCACGGTGAACTCCTTCACGGGCCAGACCTTCCAGGAAGTGCAGAACGCGTTCTGCCGGCTGGTCGACGAGACCAACGGCCAGGAGTTGGCGCGCTACACCCTCGCGGGCGGCGGCCAGTACACCGCCCAGATCATGGCCAAGGTGCACCGCGCGGGCACGGGCTGGCAGATGACCGCCATCGGCTCGCCCGCCAACGGCCGCACCTTCCAGGACCTGATGCCGGCGATCCTGCCGGTCCTGTAGGCACGCACCGAAGCAGTCAGAGCACGCGACACAGGGGGACGAAGTCGATGACGGCCGAGCTGGTCCGGGGGCAGAACCATCCGTTGCCCGAGGTCCGACTGGAGATCCGCGTCTCGGCCGGCACGCCGATCGTGGCCGGGGCCACCCTCGGCGACGAGCAGGGCCGGGTGCACGGTGTCGAGTGGGTCGCCCACCCGGGCGCGCCCACCCTCCCGGGCATCGAGGTGCCCCGGCAGGCGGCGGCCGACCACCGCCTCGCCGTGGACCTTGACGCCCTGGCACCGTCCGTGCACCGGGTGACCGTGCTGCTCGCCCTCCCGACGGGGACCGGCGGCCCGGCGCGGTTCGCCACCGTGGCCGCTCCCTTCGTCGCGGTCACCGGCCTCGACGGCACCGAGGTCGCCAGCTACACCATCACCGACCTCGAACCGGAGTCGGCCGTCGTCGCCCTGGAGTTGTACCGCAGGCAGGGTGCCTGGAAGGTCCGCGCGGTCGGTCAGGGGTACGCGGGCGGCCTCGCGGCGCTGCTCACCGACCAGGGCCTGCCGCAGGCCCAGCAGCTGGCCGACAGCATCAACGAGGCAGTGGCCCAGGGCCTTGCCCGCTCGGTGGCCGCCCCTCCGCCCCGACTGCCGGACGCTGAACGCCCGCGCCGCACGACCGCGCCCGCGACGGGCCCCGACGAGACCCACGGCGGCGCGACACCCCAGGGCGTGACCGGCAACCCCGCACCCTCCCAGGGCCACCAGCCCACCTCTCCGTACGGCACGACACCCCCGTACGGCTCCCCGCACGACGACACGCGGCCCGACCACGCCGCGGCCACGCAGCACGGCGGCCCCACTCCGGCCGACCCGGCCACCGGCCAGCCCGGCCCGGCCACCGCCGGTGGTCCGGTTAACTACAGCCACCCCGGCCGCCAGACCACCGCGCCGCCACCGCCCGCGCCGACCGCGCCCCCGGCCGAGCCGGGACAGCCCGCGCGGCCCGTCGCCGGGGACGCGACCGGCTGGTCCATGGAGGAGCGGCTCTACAACCAGGTGTGGGGCATGTTCGAGGACCTCGCCCGCACCACGGCCGCCTACCGCAGCGCCGTCGACTTCGCCGAGTCGCGGATGGAACAGGAGCTGGACACGGTCCTGTCCGACCCGCGCAGCCGCATCAGCGGCCAGGGCGACGCCGCGCGCGAGGCGGCCCGCGCCAAGCACGCCCAGCTCGTCGACCAGGCCAGGGCCGCCCTCGATCGGGACCTGGCCCAGCTCGGAGCCGAGGCGGACGTCGTCGAGCCCGCACTGCCTCCGGCGTACGCGAGCTGGGACAACCCGGTCTGGCACGGCTACCGGGTGCCGATGGAGATCCCGATGGCCCTGCGTCTGGGCGACCTCCATCTGCCGGAGAGCGAGGACGTGCGCATCCCGATGCTGGTCCGGCTCCCGCTGGAACGGGGCCTGTGGATCGACAGCGGCCGTTCCGGCTCCCGCGACGCGCTCGCCGACTCCGACGAGCTGCACCGCCTCGCGCTGGACACGGCGGTCGCTCTCGCGGCCCGACTGCTCGCGGTCTACCCGCCGGGCGAGTTCGCCGTGCATGTCGTCGACGCGGCCGGGGCGGGCTCGTCCGCCTTGGCGCCCCTGACCCAGGCCGGTGTGCTCGCCGGGCCACCCGCGGCCGGAGCCGCGGGAGTCTCCGACGTGCTGGGGCGGCTCACCCAGCGGGTCGACCTCGTGCAGATGGCCGTGCGCGGTGGCGCGGCCGACGCGCTGCCCCCCGGCTTCGACACGGCCGAACAGCTACTCATCGTCAACGACTTCCCGCACGGCTTCGACGACCGTGCCGTCACCCAGCTCCGCTACCTCGCGGACGAGGGCCCCGCCGTCGGGGTCCACCTGATGATGGTCGCCGACCGGCAGGAAGCCGCTGCCTACGGGCCGTTGCTCGACCCGCTGTGGCGTTCGCTGATGCGACTCACCCCCACCCCGGACGACCACCTCGCCGATCCCTGGGTCGGGCACGCGTGGACGTACGAGCCGTCGAGCATCCCGCCCGGCAGCAGCGTCATGCGCGACGTGCTGGCCCGGGTGGCGGAGGCCCGTCGCTCCTGGAACCGCTGAGAACCGCCGTCCCCCAGCCCGCAGCAGCCCGCACCAAGCTCTCGCAAAGCCTACTGACCTGCGGATTTGATCCTTTCTTTGCCTCGGCCTTTACCTACTCTTGGTGATTGGGTACTCTTTTCGTGCGGAGGGGAGTACTCCCTACATGCTGCGGCGTACCCGTCAATACGGATCGATCCGATCCCGGGGCGTCGGCCCGGCGGCACCAGGCGTTGTGGAACGCCCTGGAGGACCGGGTGGAAGAGACCTCCGGTAGCGACGACGCTGAAATTTGCCGTTACGTACTGCCGGAGGCGCAGTGGATGTTTCCGTGACCCTTTGGGTCCTCACAGTGGTGGGCCTTGCCGCCCTCATCGCGGTCGACTTCTTCATCGGCCGCAAGCCCCATGATGTGTCCATCAAGGAAGCCGGGATCTGGACGGTCGTCTGGATCGTCCTGGCCGCCCTCTTCGGACTCGGGCTCCTCGTCTTCGGCGGCGGTCAGCCGGCCGGAGAGTTCTTCGCGGGCTTCATCACCGAGAAGTCGCTGAGCGTCGACAACCTCTTCGTCTTCGTCCTGATCATGGCGAAGTTCTCGGTGCCGTCGCAGTACCAGCAGCGGGTGCTGCTGGTCGGTGTGCTGATAGCCCTGGTGCTCCGCGCGATCTTCATCGCCGCGGGCGCGGCCATCCTCGCCAGCTTCGCGTGGGTCTTCTACATCTTCGGCGCGTTCCTGATCTACACCGCCTGGAAGCTGATCCAGGAGGCCAGGGCCGACGAGGCGGACGAGGAGTACGAGGAGAACAAGCTCCTCAAGGCCGCCGAGAAGCGCTTCGGTGTCGCCGACCGGTACCACGGCACCAAGCTGTGGATCGAGGAGAACGGCAAGCGCGTCATGACGCCGATGCTGGTCGTGATGCTCGCCATCGGAACCACGGACGTCCTCTTCGCACTGGACTCCATCCCCGCGATCTTCGGCCTGACCCAGGACCCGTACATCGTGTTCACGGCCAACGCGTTCGCGCTCATGGGCCTGCGCCAGCTGTACTTCCTCATCGGCGGTCTGCTGAAGAAGCTGGTCCACCTGTCCTACGGTCTGTCGGTCATCCTCGGCTTCATCGGTGTGAAGCTGGTGCTACATGCACTGCACGAGTCCGGGGTACACGTTCCCGAGATCTCCATCCCGGTGTCCCTCGGCGTGATCTGCGCGGTGCTGATCGTCACCACGATCACCAGCCTGATCGCGTCCAAGAAGCAGGCGCAGGCCGAGGCCGAGCAGAACAAGGCCGAAGGCGCGGAGAAGGACAGCATCGAGGCCTGACGGAGGCCGACCCGCACCAGCACACACGGATGGGGCCCCGCACGACGGAGACGCAGTTACCACGCGTCCACCGGAGTGCGGGGCCTCTGCACGTCTGAAAGGATCCCCGCATGCTCGCTCGGCTCCGGTCGCTCACGACGCGATGGACTGCTGTCGTCCCGGTGGCCGCGGTCGTCCTGCTCGCTCTCACCTGGGGACGTGAACTGCCCCCCGCGCTCGTCGCCCTGGTCACGCTGGTGCTCGCGGGAGCCGTCCTGGCCGCCGTGCACCACGCCGAGGTCGTCGCCCACCGGGTCGGTGAACCCTTCGGCTCCCTCGTCCTCGCCGTCGCCGTCACGATCATCGAAGTCGCCCTGATCGTCACCCTGATGCTCGACGGCGGCGACAAGAGCGCGACCCTCGCCCGCGACACCGTCTTCGCCGCCGTGATGATCACCTGCAACGGCATAGTCGGCATCTGTCTGCTCGTCGCCTCACTGCGCCACGGGCTCGCCGTCTTCAATCCCGAGGGGACCGGCGCCGCCCTCGCCACGGTCGCGACCCTGGCCACGCTCAGCCTGGTGCTCCCCACCTTCACCACGAGCAAGCCGGGCCCCGAGTTCTCCACGGCTCAGCTCACCTTCGCGGCCCTGTCCTCACTGGCCCTGTACGGGCTGTTCGTGGCGACACAGACCGTGCGCCACCGGGACTACTTCCTGCCGATCACCAGGATGGGCGAGGTGATCACCCAGGACGACCACGCCGAGGCGCCGTCGGCCCGCACCGCCGGGACGAGCCTCGGACTGCTCGGCCTCGCCCTCGTCGGTGTGGTCGGCCTCGCCAAGGGCGTCTCGCCGACCATCGAGTCCGGCGTCGAGGGGGCGGGACTGCCGCACGCGGTGGTCGGTGTGATCATCGCGCTGCTGGTGCTGCTGCCGGAGACGATCGCCGCGCTGCGCGCCGCCCGCCGCGACCGGGTCCAGACCAGCCTCAACCTGGCCCTCGGCTCCGCCATGGCCAGCATCGGTCTCACCATCCCGGCCGTCGCCCTCGCCTCGGTCTGGCTCACCGGCCCGCTCGTCCTCGGCCTCGGCGCCACCCATATGGTGCTGCTCGCCCTGACGGTCGTGGTGGCCTCCCTGACCGTGGTGCCGGGACGCGCGACACCGCTGCAGGGCGGGGTGCACCTGGTGCTGTTCGCGGCGTATCTGGAGTTGGCGGTGAACCCGTAGGGCCCCGGGGCTCATCCCGTCGCGGGTTCCGCCTCCGCCGTCGTCGCCACGGGCACCGGCCGGGTCTCCGGCAGCAGGGCGAAACAGCCCAGGCTCAGCACGGCGATCCCGGTGAGATAGGCGCCCACACCCCAGGGCACCCGTCCGCCCTGGGCCACGGCGGTGGCCACGATCGGGGTCAGGGCTCCGCCGAGCACCCCGCCGAGGTTGTAGCCGACGGCCGCCCCCGTGCAGCGCACCCGGGGCTCGTACAGCTCGGGCAGGTACGCGGCGATGACGGCGAACATGGTGACGAAGCCGAGCATCGCCACGAGGAACCCGAAGAAGATCAGCAGGGGTTCGCCGGTCGCCAGGAGCGCGACCATGGGGAACATCCACAGCACGGTGACGCCACAGCCGATCAGACACATCGGGCGCCGTCCGTACCGGTCGCCGAGGACCGCCGCCACCGGCGTCAGGGCGCCCTTCACCACCACGGCGCCCATGATGCAGGTCAGCATGACCGTGCGGCTCACCCCGAGGCGCTCCGTGCCGTACGAGAGGGACCAGGTCGTCACCGCGTAGAACACCGCGTACCCGATCGCGAGCGCGCCGGCCGTCAGCAGGACCAGGCGCCAGTGGCCGCGCACCACCTCGGCGAGCGGCACGCGCGCGGGCTCGGTGATCTCCAGGAACCGCGGGCTCTCCGTGAGCGAGGACCGCAGCCACAGTCCCGCGAGGGCGAGCACACCGGCCGCCCAGAACGGCACCCGCCACCCCCAGGCGGCGAACTGGGCCTCCGTCAGGGTCGCCGACAGCGCCAGCATCACCCCGTTGGCCAGCAGGAAGCCGACCGCCGGCCCGACCTGCGGAAAGCTCGACCACAGTCCCCGGCGGTCGGCCGGCGCGTGCTCCGCCGTCAGCAGCACCGCCCCGCCCCACTCCCCGCCCAGCCCGAGCCCTTGCAGGAAACGCAGCACGAGCAGGAGGAAAGGGGCGCTCACACCGATCGAGTCGAACGTGGGGACGCAGCCGACGGCCACGGTCGCGCCCCCGGTCAGCAGCAGCGAGGCGACGAGGACCGGCCGCCGCCCGTGCCGGTCCCCGATGTGGCCGAACAGCACCGAGCCGAGCGGACGCGCCACGAACCCGACCCCGAAGGTCGCGAAGGCCGCGAGGGTCCCGGCCAGGGGTGAGAACGTCGGGAAGAACAGCGGCCCCAGGACGAGGGCCGCCGCCGTGCCGTAGACGAAGAAGTCGTAGAACTCGATGGCCGTCCCGGCGAGCGAGGCGGACGCCAGGCGCAGCATCGAGGGCGGTTTCACGGTGCGTGCAGGTTGCATGCCGCGTCAACTACCCACGGTGACGGGCGGTTACGGGGGCGTGCGGAGGCCCGTGCGAGGCCAAGGTGGTCCAGGAGGCGTCAACGGGTCTCAGTAGGTCACCGTGATGCGCCGGGCGGGTCCGTCCACCCGGATCACGCCCCCGTAGGGGATGACGACCTGCGGATCGGTGTGCCCGAGGTCCACGTCGAAGACGATCGTGGCGTCGGGGGCGTACGTCCGCATGGCGCGCAGGACGGCCTCCCGCTGCCCGGACGCGTAACGGGCCGCCTCCTCCGGGCTGTTGGGCCGGTCCAGGGACCACGTCTTGGGGCGGCCCATCAGCAGTGCGGAGAAGCGTCGTAGCAGACCGCGTTCGCCCATGTTGCGCAGGGTGCGGAAGACCTCCTCGCCGCTGGGCAGTTCCTCGGAGGTCTCCAGGAAGAGCACACCGCCGTCGAACACGGCCGGATCGCGCGGTACTTCGCGGTCGGCCATCAGCAGCCAGCCGACGATCTCCAGACAGCCGCCCCAACTCCGGCCCTCCACCACGCGGTCGGGGTTCACCCAGGTCCATCCGGCGCCCGGCACGGTCTCCGGCTCCGCGTCGAAGGTCGCCGGGTCCGCCCAGTCGCGGTCGATGTCGTTGAAGTACTCGGCAGGCCGCAGGTCGTACCGTCCCGAGGTGAAAAGGGCCGCGCGCAGGGAGTCGGCGGTCAGCGGGTCCATGGCGCCGGACCTGCCCAGCGCGGTCATCACGGTGCCGCCGTGAAAGCCGACTATGCCGGTGGTGTACAGGTACGCCAGCAGGTTGGTGTTGTCGCTCAGTCCGAAGAACGGCTTGGGGTTGGCCCGCAGCAACTCCCGGTCCAGGAAGGGCAGCACGGTGATCTGGTCGTCGCCGCCGATCGACGTCAGCACCGCCTTGACGTCCGGGTCGGCGAAGGCCGCGTGCAGGTCGTCCGCCCGCTCCCGCGGCGTGGTGCCCATCTTCCGTGTCGTCGGATACTCGACCGGCACGAGACCGTACTCGTCGCGCAGCCGCTCCAAACCCAGTTCGAAGGGGCGCGGGAAGAGTTCCGGCAGGCCGGCACCGGGTGAGACGACGGCGACCCGGTCGCCGGGGGAGGGCTTGGGAGGGTACGAGGGTGCGGTCATGCCGGGAGGGTACGGCCTCCTGCCCGACGGTTTCACCGTGATAAACCGGGGTCGAGCGGCGGTCCCGACGGGCCGCCCACCCCCGAACGGACCGGAGGAACCGTGCCCCGCAGCCTGGCCCACGCCCCGATCATGATTCTCAACGGCCCCAACCTGAACCTCCTGGGGCAGCGCCAGCCCGAGATCTACGGCTCGGACACCCTCGCCGACGTCGAGGCGATGTGCGCCAAGGCGGCGGCCGCGCACGGCGGCACGGTGGACTTCCGGCAGTCCAACCACGAGGGCGAACTGGTCGACTGGATCCATGAGGCCCGGCTCCACCACAGCGGGATCGTCATCAACCCGGGTGCCTACTCGCACACCTCAGTGGCGATCCTGGACGCCCTCAACACCTGCGACGGGCTGCCGGTGCTGGAGGTGCACATCTCCAACATCCACCAGCGCGAGACGTTCCGGCACCACTCGTACGTCTCCCTGCGCGCCGACGGGGTGATCGCCGGGTGCGGGGTGCAGGGCTATGTGTTCGGCGTGGAGCGGGTCGCCGCGCTCGCCGGGGCGGGCCGGGCGGACGCCTGAGCCCGCGCCCGAAGCCGTCGACACGGGCGCGGGCCCTGCGTGGTAAGGGCCGATCTCCAGGCGGGCGCCCCTTACAGGCGGCCCGCACCCCTTACAGGCGGCCTGCTTCGACGATCCGGCGCAGGAACTGACGCGTACGTTCTTGCCGCGGGTCGCCGAAGACCTGGTCCGCGGTGCCGTGTTCGAGCACGACGCCTCCGTCCAGGAAGCAGACCTGGTCGGCGACATCGCGGGCGAAGCTCATCTCGTGCGTGGCCAGGACCATCGTCATGCCGTCGGCCTTCAGATCGCGGACGACGTTAAGAACCTCGCCGACCAGCTCGGGGTCGAGGGCCGCGGTGATCTCGTCGAGGAGCAGCAGCCGGGGGCGTACGGCGAGGGCGCGCACGATCGCCACGCGCTGCTGCTGACCGCCGCTGAGCCGGTCGGGATAGGCGCCCGCCTTCCCGCTCAGCCCCAGCCGGTCCAGCAGCGCACGCGCCCGCTCCTCGGCCTCCGCGCGGGGAACGTCGTGCACCCGGCGCGGGGCGAGGGTGATGTTGTCCAGCACCGTCATGTGCGGGAACAGGTTGTACGACTGGAAGACCACGCCGATACGCCGCCGGACCGCGTCCTGGTCGACACGCGGGTCGGTGATCTCCTCGCCGTCCAGCCAGATCGCTCCGTCGTCGATGTCCTCCAGGAGGTTGGCGCACCGCAGCAGCGTCGACTTGCCGGACCCGGAGGCGCCGATCAGCGCGGTCACGGTGTGCGGGGCGACCTCCAGATCGACGTCCCGCAGCACGACGGAGCCGCCGAAGGTCTTGCGCACGGACTCCATCCGCAGCACGGGGGAGCCGTCGGAGGGGCGCGCGGCCTGCCCGGCCTGCCCGGTCTCCACGGTGTCTCGGCTGTCGCTCATGTCGTCCCTCCCTGTGCCCGCTGCCGGTCCATGCGGGCCGTGACCCAGTCGGTGAAGCGGGTCATCGGGATGGTCAGGGCGACGAAGACCAGTCCCGCGACGATGTAGGGCGTGTAGTTGAGGCTGCGGCCCACGATGATGTCAGCCGCCCGCACCGCGTCGATCGCGCCGCCGATCGAGACCAGGCCGGTGTCCTTCTGCAACGACACCAGGTCGTTGAGCAGGGGCGGCACCTGACGGCGTACCGCCTGGGGGAGCACGACGTGCCGCAGCGCCTGCCGGTTGGTCAGGCCCAGCGAGCGGGCCGCCGCGCGCTGCGAGGGGTGCACCGACTCGATGCCGGCGCGGAACACCTCGGCCACGTACGCCGAGTACGTGAGCGTCAGCGCCGTGCCGCCGAGGAGGACCGGGTCGACGGTCACCCCCTGGAGCCGGAGCGCGGGAACGCCCAGGACCACGATCATCAGGTTGATGATCAGCGGCAGGCCCCGGAAGAAGTCGGTGTACGCGGCCGCCAGCGCCCGCAGCGGGAAGAACACCGGGCCGCGCAGGGTCCGCGCGACGGCGATGAGCATGCCGAGGACGAGCACGGCGACGCCGCAGACCAGCAGCAGCCGTACGTTGAGCCAGAGCCCTTCGAGGACCTTGGGGAGCGCCTCGCGCGCGTACTCCGCGCTGAAGAACGTCTCCTTGGTCCGTGGCCAGCCGGGCGCGTTGACGACGACCAGGTAGAGGACGACGGCCGTGACCAGGGTCGACAGGGCGGCGACGGCGGTGGCGCGGCGGGCACGGTCGCGCCGGTAGCGCTCCCGGTCCAGCCGCCGGCGCGAGGGGACGTAGCCGTCGTCCGCGCCGGGCGGGTCGCCCTGGCCGTCCGCGTCCTCGGGGCCGGGCTCCTGCTTGACGACCGTCACTTGAGGACCGGGGCGTCGACGGCGTCGGAGAGCCACTCCTGCTCGATCCTCGCCAGCGTGCCGTCCTCGCGCAGGGCGTCCACGGCGGTCGTCACGCAGGACGTGAGGGCACTGCCCTTGTCGAGGACGAGCCCGAACTGCTCGGGCGTGCCGCCCTGGTTCTCGAACTGGCCGACGATCCTCGCGTCCGTCACCTCGGCCGAGGTGATGTAGAACGCGGTCGGCAGATCGACCACGATCGCGTCGACCTGACCGTTCTTCAGCGCGGACTTGGCCTGGTCGTTCTTCGCGTACGCGGCTGCCTCCCGGGTCGGCTTCACCACGTCCTGGATGTAGTTCAGGCTGGTGGTGCCGACCTGGGCGCCCAGGTGCAGCTTCCTGAGGTCCGCGATGCTCGTCGCCTTCGCGGCGGCGGAGCCCTTGAGCGCGACGACAGCCTGACGCACGTCGTAGTAACCCGACGAGAAGTCGACGGCCTTCTTGCGCTCGTCGCTGATCGAGACCTGGTTGATGTCGAGGTCGAAGGTCTTCGCCCCCGGCGCGAAGGCCTTGTTGAAGGGCACGCTCTGCCAGACGACATCCGCCTTGTCGTAGCCGAGTTGCTTCGCCACGGCGTACGCGACCGCGGACTCGAAACCCTCGCCGTTCTTCGGGTCGTCGTCCTTGAACCAGGGCTCGTACGCCGGTTCGTCGGTGGCGACGGTCAGCTTGCCGGACGTCTTCGTGCTCAGGTCGCCCTTGGCGCAGGAGGTTCCGGACGCCGAGGAGGAGGCCGAGCCGGAGGCGTCCTCCTCCGGCTGCGGGGCGCAGCCCACCGCGACGACGGCGAGCAGGGCGGCTATGGCGGCGGGGACGGCACGGCGCGGTGAGCGCGCGGTTCGCAGGACAGGACGCATGGCGTGAGATTGACAGCGCGACGTGCTGTCTGTCGAGGTCACGCGGGTGTTTGTCCGCATTCTGGGAACGGGTGTTGCGGCTGCGTGAACGCGTGCGACCGCGAGGGCGGGGCCGCCGGCCGAGGGCGGGGTTGGTGAGGCCGGCGGCCCATCCGCGCGGGAGCCGTCATCCCGTGCGGACCTGCTTCCAGTGGACTACGCCACGACGTACGCCGGGAGCGCGCGCGGGACACCGACATGTGCGTTCGATTCACACGGGGCGCGTGCGGGACCGTTCGCGCCCCCATCCGATCGTCCCACCAACTGCCTTATGGCACCGGGGAGTTACACAGCCCCCTGCGTGCCGCTCCGGCAAGTGCGGGCGCTCCGCGCCGAGCGTCGTGTCGTTGCCGTGGCCCGGGTGGACCCAGGTCTCCAGCCGTGACGGCTGTGGAGAAGGCCCCGGAGTGCGCGCGCACGACATGCACCACCTGTGTGTGACGGCCCCGGCGGAGTACGCCGCGAGGATCCTCCGATGGGAGGCCCCGTCGATGACGTTGCGGATGACGTTGCGATGCGGCTGCCCGTGTCACCGGAGGGCCCCCGGTCCGGCCGAGCGCCCCAGGCATGAACGGCCGGGCCGGGTCTTCTGCGTAGGCCCTCACCACACCACTGGCGTCACTCCGGTTGCGGGCCGGGGCGGAAGGCGTGCGCGATCATCGCGTAGTGGGCCGCGATCTCCAGTTGGCGGTCGCTGCTTATCGCGGCCTCCTTGGCCTCTGCTCTGGCCAGGAACGCACGGGAGCGTTGAAGACAGTAGGCGCGCACTTCCTCGTCGCTGGCGTCCCCGAGGCTGAATCCTTCCGGCGCCGGGGGTGCGGTGTACTCCGCGCGGTTCCACGGTCGGTCTTTCGCCATGTCTTTCCCCTCCCACTCGGTGCGGACAGGCGTCCGCGTCGTGTCGAAATGGTGGCACGCCTATCGGGAGCCGATATGGGGCTTCAGGCCCCACGTCCTGCCGCGCTCGACGCCTTGCGTTCGCCCCCTCCCTCGCCCCGGCTGGGCCGCACCGGGGGACCGTGGAGCGGACGGTGGCCTGGCCGGCCGGGTGCCGACGCCTTCACCGTCGTTACGAGCGCAGGGCTGAACGCCTCCTTGCCTTCGCCGGGACAGCCACAACTCTGATCTGCTACCGCCGGCTCTCGGCCTGATGCGATGCTCAGGTATTGGCACCTCGCGCCGTTACCTGCCAGCGGTCGACCACCTCGCGGTCTCGGACGACCAGCAGCTGCTCGGCGAGATTCACCGGCGTGCATATGTGGTTGGGGACGACAGCGACCAGCGACCCAAGGCATGGTCCCCTCACCCCCTCCGGAAGCCGGACCACGGCGTGGTGCTCCCACAATCCGGTGATGGTTCCCTGCGGGAACTGGGGCAGGTAGCCGTGGCCCGTCACCCAAGGCGACCGGTCGGAGCCGAGGACCTTGCTACCGACATCAAGCACAAAGCGGTCAGGGGCGGGAACGCTGATCACCGTCGCTGCGGCAACCAGTGCCAGATCCCCCACACCGCATGTGCCAATGGCCAGCTGGGTGGCGTCATTGAAGACGTAGACACCGGGCCGCAACTCGTTCACCTCTCCCGGCTGCCATCGCCCCACCGTAGGAGTCGACCCGCCGCTGACCACGCGGATGTCCATCCCAAAGTCCCGCAGCGCCTGTGCGGCCTCGCTCAGCGTGCGCTCCTCGTCCCGTGCGGCACGCTCACGCGCCTGCGCATCGTGCGCGTAGCCGTGTCCCGGGAAGGTGAACACGCCGGCAACATCGAGTCCTGCGTCGGCGGCAGCCTTCCCGACCTCACCAGCAGCGTGAGGCGGTACTCCCGTGCGGTGGCTCCCGCTGTCGACTTCGACGAGCACCTCGACCGGCCGTGCGCTGCCGCGCACGGCTTTGCCCAGCCGATGCGCGCCTTCGACCGATTCGACACCAACTTTCAGGACGACGTCGTCCGCCAGTCGGCGCAGCCGCTGCGCCTTGTCGGCATCGAGCCACACGGGGTAAGCGATGAACAGGTCATCCACGCCGACCCGAGCGAATGCCTCGGCCTCGCTGATCGTGGCCACCGACAGCCCGCGCGCGCCGGCTCGAAGCTGACGATCGGCGATCTGCGCGCACTTGTGGCTCTTGGCGTGCGGGCGCAGAGCGAACCCGCGAGACCGCGAAGCCTCAGCCATCTGCGAGATGTTCCTGTCCAGAACGTCAGGATCGACCACGAGTGCCGGCGTAGCCAGCCCATCGGGCAGCGGTATCGCCATCTCTTGCCTCCCATCACGGAACACGTCCGGATGATCATGGCAGTCGGCGGACCAGTGCCGCAGGGTCATCACTTCAGGCCACATGTACCTACGTCTCTCGCGCTCGCGCAACGGGTGCGGATGCGCTCTGCCTCCGCCGGGGTGAGGCTGGCGGCATGGCTTCCGCCCGGTCGTACACCCGCCCGACAAGGACGGCGGGCGGCGGGCCGGAGGAGTGGGGCTACCACTAGGGAGACAAGCATGACTGTCCGTACCTATGTCTCGACGACTGTGAGGAACGACCGTGTCGACGAGGTTCTCCACGCGCTGGAGAACGTGGATCCGGATGCGATCGTGGCATCCGTCAACCGCTCGGACACTCCCGACGTCCCCGCCGGGGTATCGGTATCTCTGAGCGGTGATGCCCGTGAGGCGGTGAGGAAGCAGCTCGGTGTAATTCCCGATCTGGAGTGCGAGATTGACGTGCGGGACACCGAGGATCTGTGAGCCGGACATGCGGATGGCCCCCGCTCGGTCTTGGTGAGCAAGCAGGGGCCATTCGTCACGGCAGCCAGGAAAGCTCAGCGGTTACCTGCTTCGTGCGTACGGGCGCCAGGCGTTGGCTGACCCGGAGTCGGAGCCTCTCGCCGAGGCAGCGCGACCTGAAGAGTGGGATCGCGCCGGGTAGCCCTCGAGACTGATCACGGGCGGCGGTCGACCTGCAACCCGCCTGGCCTCGGCGCACGATCTGGCACAGATCTTCCCACCCCGCGGTCACCGCTGCCGGCGTCGGTGACGGAGCTCTGGACGCCACCGTTTCCGTGGGCATGGCGCTCCGTGGGCGCCGACGGGCCTGAATGCGCGACCGCCTCCCGCTTCGGATGCGAGAGACGGGGGCGGGCGGTCGGCGTTGGACGATTACCAGCCTCGTACGCGCATCTCCGCGAGGTGTGGCCGCTCCGTGCCGAGGGTGGTGTCGTTGCCGTCTCCGGGGTAGATCCACGTCTCGTCGGGGGGTGTGCCGTCCGGGTCGCAGACGGCGGCGCTCAGGATGTCGGCGGCTGTGGCAGCGAGGGACATGCGGCGGCGGGCGGCGAGGTCCACCAGGGCCGCGTGGACGGCGGGGGTACGCGGGTGGTCAGCGGCATGGACGGCATGGGTCTCCGGGCGTTCTCGGCGGTCTGACGTCCCCAGGCGGGGTGTACACGGGTCCGGCTGGTCTGACCTGCGCGGATGTGTAGCGGTACGGACCGCCGAAACCGCGTAGGAGGCCGGATCTGTCAGCGAAATGGCTACGTTTCTCAACGGTCGGCAGCCATTCGCCGGGCGGGTGGGCTGGATGCGGGAGCGGTTGAACTCGTCTTCCCGCTGCGTGAGGTCGGCGGCCGCTGCGTCGAGGACGCCCGCCGAAATCCAGGAGAACGGGCCGGAGGGGGCGGGGTGCCCCCCAGCACGTCTCGCGTTGAGGCCGGCGAACGTGGGACTCGAGCGGTGGGCCGAGCGGCACGGCGTCGAGGCCGCCCTTCGGCTCGCCGAGGCCGAGGACCTGGCCGACGCCGTCGCGAAGGAGCTCACCCCGGCGCGGATGTGGACGCGCTTCTGCGCCGTCACCGAGCTGCCGGAACGGGAGGGATCCCGGGGCGGGCTGGTGGCGTTCGTGACGTGGATGCTGCGCGAGGGCCAGCAGAACGGCAACGGCTACGCCCCGTCGTCGGCAAGCACGATCCTTGCCGGGGTCGTCGTCGGCCTGCGTGAGCGCGGCTGCGCTGTAACCCGCGACGACCAGGCGGCCGCCCGCAAGGCGCTGGACGGCCTGGCCGTTCGGCGGCTGCAGGAAGGCGAGCGGCGCGGCCGGAGCCAGGCGGCGGCCGCCGAGGTGCCCGACCTGTACCGCGTGGTGAGGGCCTGCCCCGACACCCTCGCCGCGGCCCGGGACAAGGCGCTCATCCTGACGGGCTTCCACTACGCCTCACGTGCTCAGGACCCCGCCGGCCTCCTCGCCGGGGACGTTACCCCGGCCAGAAGTTGTCCGTCCGGTGAGCCGCCGTACCTGCTTCGAATGGAGATCGATCCGATCACCTGCGGCGGTCACCAGATGTTTGCCGTCGGGCGAGAGGGCGAGAGGGCGAGAGGGCGAGTTCGGCCGCGCGGGCGTCGGGGAAGACAGCCGTACGGCGGGAGGGAGCCAGGTCCCACACCTCGATGGTTCGGCGCACGACCATCGCGGCGTCATGACGGGAGACGGCGATCCGACGGCAGTCGGGAGAAGCGGATCACCCCGGGTCGTGCGGACGCTCTCCGTACCCGTATCGGCCTGCGCACCACCCTCTGGCACCCGGGCCATCTCACCCGTTCCGAACCTGTGCCGGCCGGGACTCCGCCGCGTCCTCGCCGATCCCTTGCGGACCTGAGGCGCCGCAGAATGACGCTCAGGGGGTCTGCCTGATCTCAGTCGCTTGGGACCACACCGCCCGCCACTGGCCGTCGTTGTTCTCGTAGCTGTCGGTGTGCCAGTACGTAGCGCGAGGGACCGCGTGGCCCGCGAAGACCACTTCGAGGGTGGCCTGGTAGCGGATTACGGCGGCGTTGCCGTAGAGGCGGACGTCGATGGAACCGGGTTCCCAAGCGACATAGTCGATGTGTCCGGTGGCGATGGCCGTGAGGTATTCGTCCTTGGACAGCACCGCACCGACGGGAGTGACGAGTTGGAAGTCCGGCGCGTGCAGATCGGATCCGGCGGCGGCATCACCCGCGACCAGTGCACGGAGCCGGGCTCGCTCGACCTCGCGGATCTGTTCCGCGACCGGGTGGGTGGCCGGGACATCGGCTGTCTGTGCCATGGGGGTGTCACTCCTGGGTTCGAGGGCGGGGACGCGCCGACGGGTCGCGATCAAATCGAACGGGGGCGCGGGTGCGAGGCCACACCTTGCGTGGGGCGCTGGACAAGCTAACACGACTTGTCTAATTGGACTTGATCTGTCTAAACCGTTAGCGTGCGGATATGGTAGATGACCGGGTTGGGCGCATTCTTGACGCCGCTCTGACCGTTTTCAGTCAATATGGGTACGGCAAGACCACCATGCAGGACATCGCCCGCGCTGCCGGGATGTCGCGGGCAGCGCTCTACCTTCACTTCTCCACCAAGGAAGACCTCTTCCGGGCAGGGTCCCGGAGGGCGCACTCGAGAGCACTCGCCCAGGTGGACACGTCTCTCGCCGGGCGAGGCGACGTACTGTCGCGAGTCGATGCCGCGACGGCCGCCTACTTCGGGGGATTGATGGCGCAGATCTCGTCCAGCAGCCATGGCGGGGAACTGCTCGACGCCGGTCTCACCATCACGGGGGACATCGTCAGCGAAGCCAATGCCGCCCTGGCGGCCCGGCTGGCCTCCGCGCTGGACGCGGCTGCGGTGGCCGGAGAGGTCCAGTTCTCGGCCGTCGGTGCGACCGCCGGGGATATCGCGCGTCTCCTCCTCGCGGTCACGGAGGGACTCAAGGAGACGAGTGCGGACCCGGTGCTCTGGCGCGAGCGCAGAGCCCTCTTCCTGCGCCTGGTGGGTGCGGCGATCGCGCCACCCGGCGGCATCGGTTCATGACCATCGTCCTGTCCAGGGGCACCTTGAGCGCCGAGGCGTCCCCGCGCATCACCGACAGTGATCCGTATCGCACCTCTGCCTGAAGCCCAGAGGCAGCCTCACTGCCGCATCGTACGGACTGTGTTGCTCTGGCGGTCCCGCCCGACCGGTCGAGCCAGGGCCTGCGCCAAGGCGTCGGGGCCAGTGCGAACAGGAGGGCAAAGGTAGTTTGAACCCTCTCGGACGATGTGGCGGAGGGCGCGGCGTGAAGCATCAGCAGGTGTTGGACAAGCTGGCTGCAAGGGGGCATGTCCGGGCGCTGGACGAGGAACTGGCGCGCTGGGTGCACCACCAGATGCAGGTCCCTCCGGCCACCCACGGGGAACTCGTCCGCGACCTGATCACCCCTGTGCTCAGCCGTTGGCGTTGCCTCTTCGACTGCGACGACGTGCGTCCCATGACGAAGAACGTGGTCTGGGTGGCGCTCGCCACGCTGCTGCACAAGTACGGCCTCCAGGACGTGGCCGTCACCACGCAAGCGAGAAGAGCAGTCGATGACCTCAATCGTGAGGTCGCGCTCTCAGATGCCTTCGAGCGGCAATCGGAGGACATCAAGCAGTTCCTGTCCACGGCTCCCGCTCCGCTGACTCGCAAGCCGAGCCTCCCCCGCCCCCTCACGTTCCTGCGTGCGGGTGACGTCCTTTCCATCGAGCTCAGCGGGCGCTTCCACGCTGCCTACGTGTGGGAGATCACGGGCCTCAACGAGTCACCCATGATCGAGTTCTACGCGGGAACGTTCAGCCGGCCGCCCACCATGGCTGATCTGACAGGTCGGGAGGCGGCGAAGCCGGCGGCCCGCGCCCGTTTCCATGTCACCGGCCTGACGTATCTGCCCGACCCGGCCCATCAGGTCAGGACCGTCGTGGTGGCGCACGCAGACGGTCCGAAGGGTGGGGAACCCGTCCCCGGCAGTGGCCTCTACACCATGACGGAGCTGATAGCTCTCCAGCGGCACATGGTGGACCTATTCGGCCCGGTCGCTGTATGACAAGCGAGAGCGTCCCGGCCGGAGCAGCGCGGAAAGGTTGGTGCGCTCGGCGCGGCCGAACAACAGGACGTAGCCGTGCCCCGGGAACACCACGACCACGGCGACGGAGATGACGCCGTATCCACCTTCGCCTGCCGGGTCCCCCAGCTTCCCCTGAAGGAGCCCTTGGCCGACGATCAAGACGCATGGCTGGGCCGCATCGACCCGCGCTGGACCACCGTTACCGGAAACGGTCAGTAATCAGCCGTCGCACCTGCGTCCTGAATGCGCGACACCTCAACACGCGAGCCCACCAGTCCCACCCCGCGGTCACTGCCGTCGGCGTCGGTGACGGAGCTCTGTACGCCATTGTCCCTGGGGCATGGCGCTCCCTGGGCACCGACGGGCCTGAACGCGTGACCGCCCCCGCATCGGATGCGAGAAGGGAGGCGGTCGTCGTAGGCGGTTACCAGCCTCGTGCGCGCCACTCCGCGAGGTGGGGCCGCTCCGTGCCGAGGGTGGTGTCGTTGCCGTGGCCGGGGTAGATCCACGTCTCGTCGGGCAGCACGTCGAAGATCTTGGTCTCGACGTCGTGGATCAGGCTGGCGAACGCCTCCGGGTCCTTACGGGTGTTGCCCACACCCCCCGGGAAGAGGCAGTCCCCGGTGAACACATGCGGATGCCCGTGCGGGTCGTCGTAGACCAGGGCGATCGAACCCGGCGTGTGTCCCACCAGGTGGCGCGCGGTGAGCTCCACGCGCCCCACCCGGATCGTGTCCCCGTCGCCGACCGGTACGTCGGTCGGCACCGGGATGCCCTCGGCGTCGTCCCGGCCGGCGTACGTACGGGCGCCGGTGGCCGCCACGACCTCGGCGAGCGCCTGCCAGTGGTCGCCGTGCTGGTGCGTGGTGACGACGGACGCGATCCCGTCGTCACCGATCAGGGTGAGCAGGGTGTGGGCGTCGTTCGCGGCGTCGATCAACAGTTGCTCGTCGGTGGCGCGGCAGCGCAGCAGATACGCGTTGTTGTCCATCGGGCCCACCGCGACCTTGGAGATCATCAGGTCCGGCAGCTCGTGCACATCCGCAGGACCGCCGACCTTCACCGCTCCGCTGTACGTCATAAGGGCAGCCTATAGCGGGGGCAGCGAAGGGAGCGTGCCTCCTTCGACGCGCAGCGCGGTGCCGTCGCGGCGGCCGGCCAGCCAGCCGAGGAGGTCGGCCCGGGTGCCGGTGATCATGAGGTGGTGGCCGCTCTCCAGCCGTTCCGGGGTGGTGGTGCCGACCGCTCCGGTGGGGATCATGCGCCCGTCGTCCTGTCTGATCATCAGCGCGGGCACTTCGGGGTGGTTCCGGAACCGGTGGGTGAGGAAGTTGATCTCGCGCTGGGCGAACTCGCCCGGCAGGTCCTCCAGCTCGTACCCGATCCCCAGATCCACGTGATGGAGCTCCACCTCGATCCACCGCCGGAAGGGCAGCCGGTCCGCGGTGTCCAGGACTCCGCCCCGCAGTTCCACCGTGCGGGACCAGTCCTGCGAGGCCGAGGCGGCGTCCTGGAAGCGGTGCGCGCTGTCGCGTACGTCGGCGAGCTGGGCTTTCAGGGGGCGCGGCGCGTCCCGCTCGATGTCGGCGTCCCGGGCCTCGGCGGAGGCGTACATGGGGCGGCCCCCGAAGACGTTCACGAGGGCGTCCGCGTTGCGGGCGAGGTGGGCGAGGACGTGACCACGGGTCCAGCCGGGCAGTCGTGACGGCTCGGTCACAGCGGCGTCGTCCAGGGCGGCGACCGCGCTGAGTAGCCGGTCCGTCGCTTCACACACAGAGGCCAGGTCACGCGCGTGATCCATCATGCCGTCGACCCTAGCCCCGGCCACACCTTCGGGTGAAGGTGGCGGACCAGGGCCGTAAATCGAATGCGCGTGCTATATGGTCGGGGGCGGCGTCGGGCATGCTGGAAGGCCCGGGATTGTTGTGGAACGGGGAAACAGGACCGGCGCTGTCAGTGGCTCCCCCTAGTCTGTGGAAGACGGGGGCTCTGGCCCCTGTCATTCACTCAAGAAAGGTGCGGACCGGCGTGGCCGACCGTCTCATCGTCCGTGGCGCGCGCGAGCACAACCTGAAGAACGTCTCGCTCGACCTGCCACGCGACTCGCTCATCGTCTTCACGGGCCTGTCGGGGTCGGGCAAGTCCTCGCTGGCCTTCGACACGATCTTCGCCGAGGGGCAGCGCCGGTACGTCGAGTCGCTCTCCTCCTACGCCCGGCAGTTCCTCGGGCAGATGGACAAGCCGGACGTCGACTTCATCGAGGGTCTGTCCCCGGCGGTCTCCATCGACCAGAAGTCGACCTCGCGCAACCCGCGCTCGACGGTCGGCACCATCACCGAGGTCTACGACTACCTGCGCCTGCTCTTCGCGCGCATCGGCAAGCCGCACTGTCCGCAGTGCAGCCGCCCGATCTCCCGCCAGTCGCCGCAGGCGATCGTCGACCGGGTGCTGGAGCTGCCGGAGGGCAGCCGCTTCCAGGTGCTGTCCCCGCTCGTGCGGGAGCGCAAGGGCGAGTTCGTCGACCTCTTCGCGGACCTCCAGACCAAGGGGTACAGCCGCGCCCGGGTGGACGGCGAGACCGTCCAGCTCTCCAGCCCGCCCACCCTGAAGAAGCAGGAGAAGCACACCATCGAGGTGGTCGTCGACCGCCTCACGGTGAAGGACACCGCCAAGCGCCGCCTCACCGACTCCGTGGAGACCGCCCTCGGCCTCTCCGGCGGCATGGTCGTGCTCGACTTCGTCGACCTCCCCGAGGACGACCCCGAGCGCGAGCGCATGTTCTCGGAGCACCTGTACTGCCCGTACGACGACCTGTCCTTCGAGGAGCTGGAGCCTCGCTCCTTCTCCTTCAACTCGCCCTTCGGCGCCTGCCCCGACTGCTCCGGCATCGGTACGCGCATGGAGGTCGACCCCGAGCTGATCGTCCCGGACGAGGACAAGTCGCTCGACGAGGGCGCCATCCACCCCTGGTCGCACGGCCACACCAAGGACTACTTCGGCCGCCTCATCGGAGCCCTCGCGGACGCCCTGGGATTCCGGACCGACATCCCCTTCGCCGGCCTCCCGCAGCGCGCGAAGAAGGCCCTGCTGCAGGGCCACAAGACCCAGATCGAGGTCCGCTACCGCAACCGGTACGGCCGCGAGCGGGTGTACACCACGGCCTTCGAGGGCGCCGTCCCCTTCGTGAAGCGGCGGCACAGCGAGGCCGAGAGCGACGCCAGCCGTGAGCGCTTCGAGGGCTATATGCGCGAGGTGCCCTGCCCCACCTGTGAGGGCACACGCCTCAAGCCGATCGTCCTCGCGGTCACGATCATGGAGAAGTCGATCGCCGAGGTCTCCGCCATGTCGATCAGCGACTGCGCGGACTTCCTGGGCGAGCTCAGGCTGAGCGCCCGCGACAAGAAGATCGCCGAGCGCGTGCTGAAGGAGGTCAACGAGCGGCTGCGGTTCCTGGTCGACGTCGGCCTGGACTACCTCTCGCTGAACCGCGCGGCCGGCACGCTCTCCGGCGGCGAGGCCCAGCGCATCCGCCTGGCCACCCAGATCGGCTCCGGCCTCGTCGGCGTGCTCTACGTCCTCGACGAGCCCTCCATCGGTCTGCACCAGCGGGACAACCACCGGCTCATCGAGACCCTGGTCCGGCTGCGCGACATGGGCAACACGCTCATCGTCGTCGAGCACGACGAGGACACCATCAAGATGGCCGACTGGATCGTCGACATCGGCCCCGGCGCGGGCGAGCACGGCGGCAAGGTCGTGCACAGCGGCTCCCTGAAGGAGCTGCTGGACAACGCCGAGTCGCAGACCGGGCAGTACCTGTCGGGCCGCAAGGCCATCCCGCTGCCCGACATCCGCCGCCCGCTCGACCCGACCCGGCAGCTCACGGTGCACGGCGCCCGCGAGAACAACCTCCAGGACATCGACGTCTCGTTCCCCCTGGGTGTCTTCACTGCCGTCACCGGCGTCTCCGGATCCGGCAAGTCGACGCTGGTCAACGACATCCTGTACACGCACCTGGCCCGCGAGCTGAACGGCGCCCGCAGCGTCCCCGGACGGCACACGCGCGTGGACGGCGACGACCTCGTCGACAAGGTCGTCCACGTCGACCAGTCGCCGATCGGCCGGACGCCCCGGTCCAACCCGGCCACGTACACCGGCGTCTTCGACCACGTCCGCAAGCTGTTCGCCGAGACCACCGAGGCGAAGGTCCGCGGCTATCTGCCCGGGCGCTTCTCCTTCAACGTCAAGGGCGGCCGCTGCGAGAACTGCGCGGGCGACGGCACCATCAAGATCGAGATGAACTTCCTCCCGGACGTCTACGTCCCGTGCGAGGTCTGCCACGGCGCCCGGTACAACCGGGAGACCCTGGAGGTCCACTACAAGGGCAAGTCCATCGCCGACGTGCTGAACATGCCGATCGAGGAGGCGACCGACTTCTTCGAGGCCGTCCCCGCGATCGCCCGCCACCTCAGGACCCTCAAGGACGTCGGCCTCGGCTACGTCCGGCTCGGTCAGGCCGCGACCACCCTGTCCGGTGGTGAGGCACAGCGCGTGAAGCTCGCCAGCGAGCTGCAGAAGCGCTCCACCGGCCGCACGGTCTACGTCCTGGACGAGCCGACCACCGGTCTGCACTTCGAGGACATCAGCAAGCTCCTCAAGGTGCTCTCCGGCCTGGTCGACAAGGGCAACACGGTCATCGTCATCGAGCACAACCTCGATGTCATCAAGACCGCCGACTGGGTCGTGGACATGGGGCCCGAGGGCGGCGCCGGCGGTGGCCTCGTCATCGCCGAGGGCACGCCCGAGCAGGTCGCCGGGGTTCCGACCAGCCACACGGGCAAGTTCCTGCGGGAGATCCTCGGTGCCGACCGGATCAGCGACGCGGCTCCGGTGAAGGCCCCGCGCAGGGCGGCGGCGAAGAAGACCGTCGCCGCCGGCTCGACCGCGCGGAAGACGACGACGGCCCGCACCACCACGGCGCCCGGGTCCACGACCGCCAGGACCACCGCGGCCAAGTCCACGGCCGTCAAGTCCGCTGCGGCCAAGTCCACGGCTGCCGAGTCCACCACTGCCAAGAAGGCTGCCGCGACCGCGAAGAAGGCCGCGACCGCGAAGAAGGCTGCTCCCGCGAAGAAGGTCACGCGGGCGCGCAAGGCCTGAGGCATTTGAGCGACGGCTGCTGCCGCCGCACATCGACCGGGACACGGCGGCCCGCGGGGCACTCCCCGCGGGCCGCCGCCTTTCCCTCGTCGGAGTCGGACGCCCCGCGCTGGTGGCGGTCAGCCCTCGCGCACCCCGGGGTCGAGGGACCGCGGTTCGCCCATCTCCGCCGCGTACGGCGGTTCCGCGCCCGCCCGGGAGCAGGTGACGGCCGCCGCGCGGGCCGCGAAGCGCAGCAGGCGGGTCCAGTCGTCGGCACCCAGCGCCGTGAGAGCCGTGGAGGAGAGGGCGTCCCGGGCCGCAAGGCCGTGCAGGAGAGCTGCGTTGACGGTGTCACCGGCGCCGATGGTGTCGACGACGTCGACCTTCTCGCCCGGTACGGAGTGTTCGGCGCCGGCCCGGGTGTGGACGGTCAGCCCGTCGCCGCCGTGGGTGACGACGACGGCGGCGGGGCCGGAGTCCAGCCACAGCCGCGGGGTACCGCCCAGCCACCGCGCGTCCTCCTCGGAGAGCTTGAGCAACGACACCGAGGGCAGCCAGCTCGAGAAGCGGGCCCGATAGGCCTCCGCGTCCGGGATCAGACCCGGCCGGACGTTGGGGTCGAGGGCGGTGAACACGCCCTGGGCGGCGGCCGAGTGCAGCAGCTTCTCGTACGCGCTCGCGCCGGGCTCCAGGACGAGCGAGCAGGTGCCGAACGACACGGCGCGGGTGCCCCGGGGAAGCCGGTCGGGGGTCTCGAAGAGGCGGTCGGCGCTGCCCTCGACGTAGAACGAGTACCGGGCCGAGCCGTCCGTGCCGATGGAGGCCAGCGCGAGGGTCGTGGGCTCGGAGCCCCGCTGCACGGCTGCCACGTTCACACCGGCCTCGCGCAGGCCGTCCAGCAGGGCTTCTCCGTAGACGTCGTACGACACCCGGGAGCAGAAGGCGGTGGGGGAGCCGAGACGGCCGAGCGCCACGGCCGTGTTGTAGGGGCCGCCGCCCCGGGCCGGCCGCAGATCCACGAGCGCGCCCGCGCCCTGCGGGACGAGGTCGATCAGGGCTTCTCCGGCGACGACGATCACGGGACGGATCCTTTCTCGGGCTCTCGGCCGGAAAGTATCGCAGTGCGCGCACCACGGCGGCCGCCCGCACCCGCGCACCACCGGGGCCGTCCGCTCCACAGCCGCGCAGCCCTCCTCCGGGCGGTCAGCGCCTGATCCGGGCTGTCAGCCCCTGACCCGGGTGGTCAGCCCTCGACCGTGCGGTCAGTCACCGGTCCGGGCGCTCACTCCCAGTCCCAGCCGATCCCCACGATGCCCGTGCGTACCCGGGGTTCGACGAGGTGCACCGAGCGGTGGAGGCCGCTCAGGGCGAGGTGCTGCCGGCCGCCGCGCGGTGCCGCGGCGGAGTGCTGGCTGAAGCGGTGGCAGCGCAGCGGCAGGGCACGTTCGTTGAAGCGGACCTGGAGCGCGTACTGCCCGCCCGTGGAGCGGAACCCACGGACGTACTCGGTGCAGACACCGGCCGTGCCGTCGTCGAAGCCGTAGCGGAAGAGATGGGTGTCGCCGCTGTGCAGCCGGGTGTCGAAGAGGAGCTCGGCGACCAGGACGCCGGTGTCCTGGTCCCAGCGCACCCGCCCCCTGCGGCAGTTCTCCAGGGCGCGGACGTCCACCCGCTCGGGTGCGCAGCCGGGGTCGCCGTGGTGGACGGCCACATAGCGGTTCACACCGTCCCTGTGGGCGCGCACGATCTGCTGGGACTCGCGGCCGAGCAGCTCCCGGCGGGCGCCGACCCGGACCCGTTCGTGGTGGCCGACGGTGTGCACCCCGCCGTCGAGCGGCACCTCCAGTTCGGCGAGGAGGCGTTCGAGGACA
The DNA here is from genome assembly GCF_033794485.1 of Streptomyces sp. MB09-02B. Lineage (NCBI taxonomy): Bacteria > Bacillati > Actinomycetota > Actinomycetes > Kitasatosporales > Streptomycetaceae > Streptomyces > Streptomyces sp. MB09-02B. The sequence goes on along the minus strand of NZ_JARGEE010000006.1, from coordinate 36,466 downwards.
CCGGTGGCCTCCACGACGGAGCGGTACGAGCGGCCGGCGGGACGGTCCGGACCGGACTGCTCGTCGGGCCGGGCGAGCAACCGGATCAGCGACTCGTCCGGGAGCTGGAGGATCTCCTCCAGGGCCCGCACGGCCCGCAGCGACTCGGGACGCTGCGGACGCCGGGCGCCCTGCTGCCAGTAACTGAGGCTGGTGACACCGACCTTGACCCCGTGGCGCGTCAGATGGTGCTGCACGCGCTGCAGCGGCAGTCCGCGGGCGGCGATCGCGGCGCGCAGGGCGACATGGAAGGGACCGCCCCGCAGGACCGACTCCAGCTCCACCGTGGCGACGTCCGCGACGGCTGCGGCGCCCGTGACCGCCCTGACGGATGCGACGTCCGCGACGATTGCGGTGTCCGTGACCGCCGCGAGGGCTGCGGCATCCGTGACCGAGGCGACGTCCGCGTGCTCTGTGGCGTGCCGCATGCGGGGACCTTTCCGTAGACGAGTGCGTGTGCGCGACGTGTGCTCGGGACCGCGCGTGCCGATCGGGCGCCCGGCGGACGCTCGGGGCCCCAGGAACCCTGGGCGGTCGTCCGTCTTCACATCCGTACGACCGCGTTCCTCGCCCCGGGTTCCTCCGCATTGAAGCGTGTTGACCTAGTCCCGACAACACCTGCCGAGCGACATGGCCGGACACCGTCGTCGGCGTCCTCACCGTGCCGACGGCCCGGGATCGGGCCCCGACAGGTCCCGCAGCGCCTGGCCCGAGAGCTTCGACTTGTGCAGAAAACCCCGGGCGGGAGTCGCCGCGACGAGTTCCTGGATGTCGTCCAGCGGGTGCGTGGAGATGAGGACGATGACGGAGGCGGCCGTGCCCGCGAGCCTCGGCGCGAGCTCCAGTCCGCTCTCCCCGTCGAGGTCGACATCCAGCAGGACCAGATCCGGGGCCAGTTCCACGGCCCGTGCCAGCGCCTCCGCGCCCGTGGACGCCACCCCGACGACATGCACGCCGTCGTGCTCCAGCAGCGTACGGGCGGCCTCCAGGAACCGGGCACTGTCATCGACGATGAGACAGCGCATGGACATGCGCACAGCCTCCCAAGGTGGTCAGGGGCATACATTCCGGCTAGCCGTAAAGTGTCGTCGCCGCCGGACGCCCGTCGGCGGGAATGTGCTGAAGTCCTGGGCGGGGTGGACGGGTTCACTCTCACGCAGGGAATCGCACACGACACGAGGAGTAGCATGTCGTCGCCCTGGGGGCCGTGCCGTCCGGTCGAGTGGGGGTGTGCGATGCAGACGCAACGCCGGGACCTCGGAAAACGTCCTGTCCGCCGTGCCCTGATGTCGGGCGCGGCGGCCGTCGCGCTGCTCCTGGCGGGCTGCGGCGCCGGTGACGGCGACGGCCGGGTGGACGAGAAGGAGAAGACGGCGGGCGACACGACCTGCGACGGCAGGATCGACGGCACCGCCCACATCACCATGTGGTTCCACGCGGGCCAGAGCGGCGAGCAGACCACGCTGAAGAGCCAGGTCAGGGAGTTCAACAGAGCCCAGGAACAGGTGCGGGTCGAGCTGGTCACCCTGCCCGAACAGCGCCCGTACACCGAACTGGTGCTGTCCGCGGCGGCCAGCGGCGATCTGCCGGACCTGCTCGACTTCGACGGCCCGAACCTCTACAGCTACGCCTGGTCCGGCACGCTCAGGCCGATCGACTCCTGCGTACCCGCGAGGACCAGGAAGGACCTGCTGCCCTCCCTGAGGGAACAGGGCACGTACGACGGGCGGTTGTGGGGCGTCGGCACGTTCGACTCCGGACTCGGCCTGTACGTACGGCCGTCGGTGCTGAGGGACGCGGGCGTGCGCATCCCGAAGGGTGTCGACGACGCCTGGACCGCCGACGAGCTGACGGAGATCCTGGGCACGCTGCGCGAGGCGGGCTACGAGGCGCCGCTCGACCTGAACTTCATCGACTCGAAGACCGCCGACGAGTGGAACACCTTCGCCTTCGCGCCGGCCGTGTGGTCCGCCGGCGGTGACCTCATCGACCCCGAGGAGTTCCGCACGGCCGACGGGTTCCTCAACGGCCCCGAGTCCGTCGAGGCGCTCACCACCATGCGGCGCTGGGTGGAGGAGGGCTATGTCGACAGGGACCGCGAGAAGGACAAGAGCGCGTTCGTGAAGGGCCGCACGCCCATCTCCTGGATGGGACACTGGAAGTACGGCGAGTTCAGCGAGGCGCACCCCGGCGACGTGGCGATCGTGCCCCTGCCCGACTTCGGCACGGGCACCGTCACCGGTATGGGGTCCTGGCAGTGGGGCATCCCCTCCGGGGACGCCGACGGCGACGCGGTGTGGCGCTTCCTGGAGTACCTGCTGCGACCCGAGCAGGTGGCCAGGATGAGCGAGGCCAACGGCGCGATCCCGGGGACCGAGGGAGCCGTGAAGCTCTCCCCGCTGTACGACGAGGACGGCGCGGAGCGGCTGTTCATCGAGCAGCTACGGGGCGGTGTCGCCCGGCCCAGGCCGCAGACACCGGCGTACCCGGCGGTGACCGCGGCCTTCTCGCACGCGGTCGCCGACATCGTCTTCTCCGGTGCGCCCGTCGAGAAGACGCTGGACGACGCGGTCGAGGCCATCGACCAGGATCTCGCCGCCCACGACGGATACCCGAAGAGCGGTCCGTGACCCGCGCCGCCCGACCCCGGCGAAGCGCTCCCCCGGGCACAGGACGGCTCGGCGCCCGGAAGACGTGCCGCGCCCGCGCGGCGCTCCTGCTCTGCATGAGCCTGCTGCTCGCGGGCTGCGAAGCGGGCGGGGACGACGGCGAGCGCCCCCGGCGGGCCGCCGACGCGACCTGCGACGGGCGGATCGACGCCCCCGCGCAGATCACGATGTGGTTCCACGAGCCCTCCGCGCGCGGTGAACTGGACGCCGTACGCGCCCAGGTCCAGGCCTTCAACTCGACCCAGGACGAGGTGACGGTCCGCCTCGTCGACGTGTCCGAGGGTGACTACGACGACCTGGTCCGCACGGCCGCAGCCGACGGCGAACTGCCCGACCTGCTCGACTTCGACGCGCCGAAGCTGTTCAGCCACGCCTGGGCCGGGCACCTCCGGCCGATCGACTCCTGCGTCCCGAAGTCCCTGCGCGCGGACCTGCTCCCCTCCGTCCTCGAACAGGGCACCTACCGGGGCCGGCTGTGGGGCCTCGGCACATTCGACTCCGGACTCGGCCTGTACGTACGGCCGTCGGTGCTGAAGAAGGCGGGCGTGCGCGTCCCGAAGGGTGTCGCCGACGCCTGGACCGCCGACGAGTTCACCGGCATCCTGAAGAAGCTGCGCACCCTGGGCTACCACAGGCCCCTCGACCTCCAGCTGGCGTGGGCCGGCACCGAATGGGGGACGTACGGCTTCGCGCCGGCCGTCTGGTCTGCGGGCGGCGACCTCATCGAACGTTCCACCTACCGAACGGCCGACGGAGTGCTCAACGGGCCGAGGTCTGTCGAGGCGCTGACGACGCTTCAGGGCTGGGCGAAGGCGGGATACGTGGACGCGAACAAGGACTTCGAGGCCTTCCAGAAGGGCCGCAGTCCCGTGTCCTGGACCGGCCACTGGTGGTACGGGCGCTACACCGAGGCCCACCCGGGCGACGTGGCGCTCGTGCCGCTGCCCGACTTCGGCACCGGCAGCGCCACCGGGATGGGCTCCTGGCAGTGGGGCGTCCCCGCGGGCACGGCCGACGGCGACGCGGTCTGGCGGTTCCTGTCCTTCCTGCTCAGCCCCGACGAAGTCCTGCGGATGACGGACGTCAACGGCGGCATCCCCGCCACCGGCAGCGCGATCGAGCGGACCGACGCGTTCGCCGAGGGCGGGCCCGAGCGCCTCTACATCGATCAGCTGCGCGGCGGCACCGCCCGCCCCCGGCCGCAGACCCCCGCCTACCCGGCGATCACCGACGCCTTCGCCGAGGCGTTCGCGAAGATCATGCGGGGGGCGGCGGTACGGCCCGCCCTGGACGAGGCGGTGCGCGCCGTCGACAAGGACCTGGCGGACCACGGGCACTACCCCCCGACCGGACCGTGAGGCCCGGACCCTGCGCGACTTCGACACCGCGATCGAGGTGTCCTTCGAGATCAGCGAGGCCTCCGACGCCGTCGCCCGTGAGCGGATCGCCGCGGTCGAGGCCCGGCTGAGCGCCGACCCCGACACCGTGCGCGCGCGGGCGGCGGCCCAGCGGATCACCGACCACGTGCTGCGACGGGCTTTCGAGGAGACCGTAGGCCGGACGCGGTCCGACGACGCCGGGATCCTCGACGCCGTACGCCGCCAACTGCACGCCCTCCGGGTCCAGACGGGCACCGGCTCGCTCCAGGCGCAGACCGTCGCCCAGCGCTACGGGGCCATCGAGAACAGGCTGCTCGACATCGTCGCCGACCTCGAAGCCGGACGCCCCACCAGGGCCTCGGGCCGCGCGGCGGACGCCCACATCGCGATGCTGCGGGCCGTCGCCGCCGCCGAGAGCGAGCGCGCGGAGCTCGCCATCCTCTTCCACGCGCCCGGCGACGGACACGCGACCGCCGCCGCGGGCCGCTGGACCGAACTGGAGAAGGCCCAGCTCAGGGCGTTCCAGCAGACCGCGTCGGACGAGCTGAAGGCAGAACTGCACACCGTGAGGTTCCGGGCTCCCGGACGCGCGGTCCGCATCGCCCGCGACCTCGTCTCCGACCCCGCCCCCCAGCCCGCCGACTGGCCCTCCTACGACGACTGGCTCAGCGAGTCCGAGAGCTACACCGACGCCCTGCGCGGCATCCGGGACCGGGCCGCCCGGGAACTCGACGACACCGCCCACCGCGACCTGCGCACCACCCGCACCCGGACCTACACCGAACTGACGGCCTGTTTCGTCGTCCTGGCCCTCGTCACCTTCCTCGCGCTGGCGCTGCGCCGCTCGATCACCCGCCCCCTCGGCCAGGTCTCCGAGGGCGCCCGGGCCCTGTCGGACGGCGACCTCTCGTACGACATCCGCTACGCCGGATGCGACGAACTCGGCGACGTCGCCGACACGTTCCGCGAACTGCGGGTGACCAGTGAGCGGCTGGCCGGCGAGATCCGGGACATGAACACGGCGATCGACGCGGGCCGGCTCGGCCACCGGGCCGACGTCGACTCCTTCGACGGCACCTGGGCCCAGCTGCTGGGCGGTATGAACGGCACGATGGCGTCCTTCGCCGCGGCCCACGGCCGGCGCCGGCGGGCCGAACGGGAACTGGAGGGCATCTTCAACCTCTCCCTGGACCTGCTCTGCATCACCGGTGTCGACGGCTACTTCAAGCGCGTCAACCCGGCCTTCGAACGCACCCTGGGCTATCCGGTACGGACCCTGACCTCCCGGCCGTTCCTTGACTTCGTCCACGAGGACGACCGGGACGGCACCCGGGCGGCCGTGGCACTGCTGGCGAGCGGTGCCGAGGTCGCCGAGTTCGAGAACCGGTACCTCCGCGCCGACGGCACCGAACGCTGGCTCCAGTGGAGCGCCCGGTCGGTGCCCGAGGAGGGCCTCATCTACGCGGCCGCCCGCGACGTGACCGAGAGCCGCCGGGCCGCGCTCGAACAGGCCGCGCTGCGCCGGGTCGCCACCGCGGTCGCGCGCGGCGTGCCGCCGTCCGACGTGTTCGCGACGGTGGCGGAGGAGGTCGCGTCGCTGCTGGGCACGGCCTCGGCCGTCATCCGGTACGAGCCCGACGGCGGCGTCAAGGTCCTCGGGATCGTCCACGCGCGCGTGGACGAGGTCGAGGCCGCCTGCCTGACCCGCCGGGAGGGGGCCGCGAGGACCATCGACGAGGTGGCCCGGACCCGGTGCGCGGTCCGGTCGGAGACCGCCGTGGGCGCCCCCATCGTCGTCGACAGCCGGATCTGGGGAGTGGTCGTGGCGGCCTCGCTGACCGATCCGCTGCCCCGCGGTGCCGAGTCACGGCTAGCCGACTTCACCGGGCTGATCGCCACCGCGATCGCCAACGCCGACAGCCGCGACCAGCTGACCGCCTCACGCGCGCGCGTGGTGGCCGCCGGGGACGCCTCACGGCGGCGCATCGAACGCGACCTGCACGACGGCGTCCAGCAGCGCCTGGTCTCCCTCCAGCTGGAGCTGCGGATGACGCAGTCCCTGCTGGACGACCCCTCCTCCGAGCTCGCCCGGCAACTGGACCATCTGGCCAAGGGCCTCGACGACGCCTTCCAGGACCTGCTCCAGGTGGCCCGGGGCATCCACCCGTCCGTCCTGTCCAAGGGCGGCCTGGGTCCCGCCCTGCGCGCCCTGGCCCGCAGGGCTGCCGTCCCCGTGGAGCTCGACCTCGGCTTCGCCCGCACCCGCTTCCCGGAACAGGTCGAGGTCGCCGCGTACTACGTCACCTCCGAGAGCCTCACCAACGCCGTCAAGCACGCGCGCGCGAGCGTGGTGACGGTGGCGGCGGAGGAACGCTCGGGGGTGCTGGAGCTGCTCATCCGGGACGACGGCGTCGGGGGAGCCGAACCCGGCAAGGGATCGGGGCTGATCGGGCTCATCGACCGGGTGGAAGCGGTCGGCGGCAGGTTGACGGTCACCAGCCCGCCCGGCGGCGGGACGACGCTGAGCGTGCGGCTGCCGCTGACCCCGCCCGAGGAGGCCGCGACGGCCGTCGCGACGCGCGCGTGACCGCCCGAAGCGTACGCGGTGAGGCCCGTGCAAAGGGGGGAGTCCGGGTCTCGGTACGGGCGTACGCTCCGGGCGGTCGAATCGGACGGCGGAGACGGCCGTCCGGCTCTCGGGCATGCGGATGTCTCGCCGTCTCTCGTCAGAGGCGCCGGTTTCCACCCGCGGCTGCGCTTCTTCGAGCATTGCGGGCAAACGTTCAGGTGTCTTCACGGCCCGCCCCCAACTAGGCTTCCGGCTAGCCGTAAGACCGAGTTCAGGCAGGCTGTTGGGACGAACCGGACAGGTCGGGCAAGGGGGAGACCGAGAGCATGGAGGCCGATCAGCATCCGGTCCGCGGACGCGTGGTGCTCGCGGACGACGACGTGCTTCTGCGAGAGGGCCTGGCGAGCCTCTGCGAGCGCGTCGGCTACGAGGTGGCCGGGCAGGCCGGTGACGCCGCGGGCCTTTTGGAGCTGGTGGAGAACGAGCTTCCGGACATCGCGATCGTCGACATCCGGATGCCGCCGACACAGTCCACGGAGGGGCTGAAGGCCGCGCGGGAGATCCGGGAGCGGTATCCGTCGGTCGGGATCCTGGTGCTGTCGGCGTTCGTCGAGGTCGAGGACGCGCTGGAGCTGCTGGCCGGCGGGCGCAGCATCGGATACCTGCTCAAGAGCCGGATCACCGTCGTGGACGAGTTCCTGGAGACGCTGGACCGGATCCGGCGAGGTGGGTCGGTGGTGGATCCGTCGCTGGTGCAGGAGCTGGTCGCCGCGCAGCGACGTGACGATCCGCTGTCGATGCTCAGCAACCGCGAGCGGGAGGTCCTCGGGCTGATGGCCGAGGGGCGGTCCAACGCGGGGATCGGCCGTCGGCTGTGGGTCACCGAGGGGACGGTCGAGAAGCATGTGCGGAGCATCCTGGGCAAACTCAGGCTGCCAGAGGAGCCGGACGACCACCGCCGGGTCCTGGCCGTGCTGACGTTTTTGGAGACGCGCTAGGAGCAGGGGACCGGCCCTTGTCCACAGGGCCCCCGGGTTGTCACTCCCCGCCAGTAGGGTGTGGAGCATGGCCGATCCCTCCAGCTACCGCCCCAGTCCGGGGCAGATCCCGGACTCCCCAGGGGTGTACAAGTTCCGTGACGAGCACCGCCGGGTGATCTACGTCGGGAAGGCGAAGAGCCTGCGCCAGCGCCTGGCCAACTACTTCCAGGACCTGGCCGGCCTCCATCCGCGCACCCGGTCGATGGTCACCACGGCCGCCTCCGTGGAGTGGACCGTGGTGTCCACCGAGGTCGAGGCGCTTCAGCTGGAGTACTCCTGGATCAAGGAGTTCGACCCCCGGTTCAACGTCAAGTACCGCGACGACAAGAGCTATCCGTACCTCGCGGTCACGATGAACGAGCAGTACCCGCGCGTGCAGGTGATGCGCGGTCACAAGAAGAAGGGCGTGCGGTACTTCGGGCCGTACGCGCACGCGTGGGCGATCCGGGACACCGTCGACCTGCTGCTGCGCGTCTTTCCCGTGCGCACCTGCTCGGCCGGGGTGTTCAAGAACGCGGCCCGCACCGGCCGCCCCTGTCTGCTGGGCTACATCGGCAAGTGCTCGGCCCCCTGCGTCGACCGGATCTCCGCCGAGGACCACCGCGAACTGGCCGACGAGTTCAGCGACTTCATGGCAGGGCGCACGGGCACGTACATCCGCCGTCTGGAGAAGCAGATGACGGACGCGGCCGAGGAGATGGAGTACGAGCGGGCCGCCCGGCTCCGTGACGACATCGAGGCTCTGAAGAAGGCCATGGAGAAGAACGCGGTCGTGCTCGCCGACGCGACCGACGCCGACCTGATCGCCGTCGCCGAGGACGAGCTGGAGGCGGCCGTCCAGATCTTCCACGTCCGCGGCGGGCGGGTGCGCGGCCAGCGCGGCTGGGTCACCGACAAGGTGGAGGCCGTCACCACCGGTGACCTCGTCGAACACGCGCTCCAGCAGCTCTACGGCGAGGAGACCGGCGACTCCGTGCCCAAGGAGGTCCTGGTACCGGCGCTGCCCGACCCCGTCGGGCCCGTGCAGGAGTGGCTCACCGAGCGTCGCGGGGCCCAGGTGTCCCTGCGCATACCGCAGCGCGGCGACAAGAAGGCGCTCATGGAGACCGTCGCGCGCAACGCCCAGCAGTCGCTCGTCCTGCACAAGACCAAGCGCGCCTCCGACCTCACCACCCGCTCCCGTGCCCTGGAGGAGATCGCCGAGGCCCTCGACCTGGACAGCGCCCCGCTGCGGATCGAGTGCTACGACATCTCCCACCTCCAGGGTGACGACGTCGTGGCCTCCATGGTCGTCTTCGAGGACGGACTGGCCCGCAAGAGCGAGTACCGCCGCTTCCAGATCAAGGGCCGGGTCGGAGACACCCAGGTCTGGCACGGCGAGGGCCAGGACGACGTCCGCTCCATGCACGAGGTCATCGCCCGCCGCTTCCGGCGGTACCTCGCGGAGAAGGAGAAGACCGGCGAATGGGTCGAGGAGGACGGGAACGCCGGCAACGACGGGAACGCCGGCAACGACGGGAACGCCTTCACCGAGGAGGACGGCCGCCCCAAGCGGTTCGCCTACCCGCCCCAGCTCGTCGTCGTCGACGGCGGGCAGCCGCAGGTGGCCGCCGCCCGCCGGGCCCTCGACGAACTGGGCATCGACGACATCGCCGTCTGCGGCCTCGCCAAGCGCCTGGAGGAGGTCTGGGTGCCCGGCGAGGACGACCCGGTGATCCTGCCCCGCACCAGCGAGGGCCTCTATCTGCTCCAGCGCGTCCGCGACGAGGCCCACCGCTTCGCCATCACCTACCAGCGCACCAAGCGCGCCAAGCGCTTCCGGGCGAGCCCCCTGGACGACGTACCCGGCCTCGGGGAGGCTCGCAAGCAGGCGCTGCTGAAGCACTTCGGCTCGCTGAAGAAGCTGCGCTCCGCGACGATCGAGCAGATCTGCGAGGTTCCCGGGGTAGGGCGCAAGACGGCCGAGACGATCGCCGTCGCCCTCGCCCGGACGGCTCCGGCCGCCCCCGCCGTGAACACGGCGACCGGAGAGATCATGGAGGAAGAGGAGCCCGGTACGACGGCGGACCCCTCTGGGGAGCCCGTGGCCGCGGGCACCCCGGACCGGCGGCGAGGGCAGGAGACATGACCGAGCACCACGAGCGCCCGGGATTCCCGGAACACGCAGAACCCCCGGAGCGCCCAGAGCGTCCGGACCGACAGCACCACGAGCACACAGCGGAGCGCGGGGAGGCCCACAGCGCGGTGGGCGACGATGTCCCCCGGCACCCAGCGCCACAGGAAGACGGAGCACACGTGAGTACGGGCATCGAAACAGCCGGGGTCCCCGAGGCGGCCATCCCCGAGCTGGTCATCATCTCCGGCATGTCCGGCGCCGGACGGTCCACGGCCGCCAAGTGTCTGGAGGACCTCGGCTGGTTCGTCGTCGACAACCTGCCACCCGCGCTGATCCCCACCATGGTGGAGCTCGGCGCCCGCTCCCAGGGGAACGTGGCCCGGATCGCGGTCGTCGTCGACGTCCGCGGCCGCCGCTTCTTCGACAACCTCCGTGACTCGCTCGCCGACCTGGCCACCAAGCACGTCACCCGGCGGATCGTGTTCCTGGAGTCCTCCGACGACGCCCTGGTGCGCCGCTTCGAGTCGGTGCGCCGCCCGCACCCCCTCCAGGGCGACGGCCGCATCACCGACGGCATCGCCGCCGAGCGGGAGCTGCTGCGCGAGCTGCGCGGCGACGCCGACCTGGTCATCGACACCTCCAGCCTGAACGTGCACGAACTGCGCGCCAAGATGGACGCCCAGTTCGCGGGTGAGGAGGAGCCCGAGCTGCGGGCGACCGTCATGTCCTTCGGCTTCAAGTACGGCCTCCCGGTCGACGCCGACCTGGTCGTGGACATGCGCTTCCTGCCCAACCCGCACTGGGTCCCCGAGCTGCGCCCGTACACCGGCCTGAACGAGGAGGTCTCCGCGTACGTCTTCAACCAGCCCAACGCCAAGGAGTTCCTCGACCGCTACACCGAGCTGCTCCAGATGATCGCCGCCGGTTACCGCCGCGAGGGCAAGCGGTACGTGACCATCGCGGTCGGCTGCACCGGCGGCAAGCACCGCTCGGTCGCCACCTCCGAGAAGCTCGCCGCCCGCCTCGCCTCCCAGGGCGTCGAGACCGTGGTCGTGCACCGGGACATGGGGCGCGAGTGACCGGACCCACCTCGTCCCGGCTGAGCAGGCTGAGCAGACTGCGCCGGGTCGTCCCGGAGGGCCGTGAGGGCAGGCCCGCCGAGGCCCGCGGGGCCCGGCCGCGCCGCCGGGGAGCCCAGCCCAAGGTCGTCGCGCTCGGCGGCGGCATGGGCCTGTCCGCCTCGCTCGCCGCGCTGCGCCGGATCACCGGCGACCTCACCGCCGTCGTCACCGTGGCCGACGACGGCGGCTCCAGCGGCCGCCTCCGTGACGAGCTGGGCGTCCTGCCGCCCGGCGACCTGCGCAAGGCGCTGGCCGCGCTCTGCGGCGACGACGACTGGGGCCAGACCTGGGCCCGTGTCATCCAGCACCGCTTCCAGTCCCAGGGCGAGCTGCACGAGCACGCGGTCGGCAATCTGCTGATCGTCGCCCTGTGGGAGCAGCTCGGCGACCACGTCCAGGCCCTCGACCTGGTCGGCAGGCTGCTGGGAGCCCAGGGCCGTGTCCTGCCCATGTCGGCCGTGCCCCTGGAGCTCCAGGCCCTGGTCAAGGGGCACGACCCGGCCCGCCCGGACGACGTCGACACCGTGCGGGGGCAGGCGACCGTCGCGCTCACCCCCGGCGAGGTGCAGTCCGTGCACGTCGTGCCGCCCGACCCGCCGGCCGTCCCCGAGGCCGTGGCGGCGGTCCGCGACGCCGACTGGGTCGTCCTCGGCCCTGGCTCCTGGTTCTCCTCGGTGATCCCGCACCTGCTCGTGCCCGAGCTGCTCGACGCCCTGACCGAGACCAGGGCCCGGCTCGTGCTGTCGCTGAACCTCGCCCCGCAGCCGGGAGAAACCGATGGCTTCTCCCCGCAGCGTCATTTGGAGGTTTTGGCACGACACGCCCCTAAACTCGCCCTGGACGTGGTGCTGGCCGACGAGGCCGCCGTGCCCGACCGCGACTCCCTGACCGATGCCGCCAAACGGTTCGGCGCCGCGGTCGAGCTGGCGCCGGTGGCCCGGACCGACGGATCTCCGCGGCATGACCCGGAGCTGTTGGCCGCCGCGTACGACCGTATTTTTCGGATGCATGGAAGGATCGGCCCATGGCGATGACGGCAGCGGTGAAGGACGAGATCTCCCGGCTACCCGTCACCCGGACCTGCTGCAGAAAGGCGGAGGTCTCGGCGATCCTGCGGTTCGCGGGCGGGCTGCACCTGGTGAGCGGCCGCATCGTGATCGAGGCGGAGCTGGACACCGCGATGGCGGCCCGCAGACTCAAGCGGGACATCGCGGAGATCTTCGGCCACGGCTCCGAACTGATCGTGATGGCACCGGGCGGTCTGCGCCGCGGTTCCCGTTACGTCGTCCGGGTGGTCGCCGGCGGTGACCAGCTGGCCCGCCAGACCGGCCTGGTGGACGGCCGGGGCCGCCCGATCCGCGGTCTGCCGCCCCAGGTGGTCTCCGGCGCCACCTGCGACGCGGAGGCGGCCTGGCGCGGTGCCTTCCTGGCTCACGGCTCGCTCACAGAACCCGGCCGCTCGTCCTCCCTGGAGGTGACCTGCCCGGGCCCGGAGGCCGCCCTCGCGCTCGTCGGCGCCGCCCGTCGGCTCTCGATCGGGGCCAAGGCGCGCGAGGTACGGGGCGTGGACCGGGTCGTCGTACGGGACGGGGACGCCATCGGCGCGCTCCTCACCCGCCTCGGCGCCCACGAGTCCGTGCTGGCGTGGGAGGAGCGGCGGATGCGCCGCGAGGTCCGGGCCACGGCGAACCGGCTCGCCAACTTCGACGACGCCAATCTGCGCCGCTCGGCCCGGGCCGCCGTCGCCGCCGGCGCCCGGGTGGGCCGCGCCCTGGAGATCCTCGCCGACGACGTCCCCGAGCACCTCGCCGCCGCCGGACGGCTGCGCATGGAGCACAAGCAGGCCTCCCTGGAGGAGCTGGGCGCGCTGGCCGACCCGCCGCTGACCAAGGACGCCGTCGCGGGCCGGATCAGGCGGCTGCTCGCCATGGCCGACAAGCGCGCGTCGGACCTCGGCATCCCGGGGACCGAGGCCAGCATCACCGAGGAGATGGCCGAGAATCTCGTGGGGTGACCACACCCCCGTACAGCTCAACTCGCCGGTGCCGACGCCCATTTGGGTGCTGTCGGCACCGGCCTTCGGCTTTCTGCGTGAATTCCGTGTATGGCCTGTGAGGCACCCTTGACGTGACCCATGTCTGACATGAGCCTGGCGTCTGTTCGCCGCTGGGGCGAACCACTGCAAGGGGGGCTCATGAGACGAAGAGCGAGATCGATCCTCGCTGCCGGCGCGCTCCTGCTGGGCGGTGGTGCGGGACTCGCACCACTCGCCCAGGCGGCCGAGAACGACGGCTCGGACACCGAGGAAGTCAAGGTCTTCCGGGCCGAGGTGACGAAGAAGCAGATACCGCTGCTGCTCGCGGCCGGGCAGGACGGCCACGAACTCAGCGAGCAGGCGCCGGAGAAGGGCACCGCGTCGGTCGAGGTCTACCTCACCGACAAGCAGGCGGACGCCCTGGAGAAGCAGGGCGTCGAGCTGAGGGAGCACCGCCTCACCAGCAAGGCCGAGGCGCGCGTGGACGCCGCGGGCGACGGGGTCTACCGCCCCTACAGCGGCGCCGGCAACCTCAAGGAGGAGATCCTCCGGACGGGACAGGAGCACCCCTCCCTGACCAAGGTGGTCTCCCTCGGCAAGACGCTGCGGGGCCAGGACATCCTCGCGGTCAAACTGACCAAGAACGCGAAGAAGACCAAGGACGGCGCCAAGCCGTCGGTGCTGTACCTGTCCAACCAGCACGCCCGTGAGTGGATCACGCCGGAGATGACCCGGCGCCTGATGCACCACTACCTGGACAACTACAAGACGGACAAGCGGATCAAGAAGATCGTCGACTCCACCGAGCTGTGGTTCGTGATCTCCGCCAACCCCGACGGCTACGACTTCACGCACCAGGCCGACGGCAACCGCCAGTGGCGCAAGAACCTGCGGGACGTCAACGGCGACAACGCCATCACCGTCGGCGACGGCGTCGACCTCAACCGCAACTTCGCCTACAAGTGGGGCTACGACGACGAGGGCTCCTCCCCGTTCCCCACCAGCGAGACCTACCGCGGCGACGGCCCGAACTCGGAGCCCGAGACCAAGGTCCTGGACGCCTTCGAGAAGCGCATCGGCTTCGAGTACGGCATCAACTACCACTCCGCCGCCGAACTCATCCTCTACGGCGTCGGCTGGCAGGTGGCCAGCCCCAGCCCGGACGACGTGCTTTACAAGTCGCTGGCCGGCACCCCGGAGAACCCCGCGATCCCCGGCTACCACCCGCAGCTCTCCTCCGAGCTGTACACGACGAACGGCGAGGCGAACGGCCACGCCTCCAACGTCAACGGCGCGGCGTTCTTCACCCCGGAGATGTCGACCTGCCAGACCGCGTCGAACATCGACCCGGACGACGCCTGGAAGCCCGAGGACTGCGCCTCGGTCTTCACGTTCCCCGACGACGAGAAGCTGATCCAGCAGGAGTTCGCGAAGAACATCCCGTTCGCGCTCTCCGTCGCCGAGTCCGCCGTCAAGCCCGACCAGCCGAAGTCCTCGGTCGGCGTCGACGCCCCCGACTTCACCCCGGCCGCCATCACCACGTCGTACTCGCGCGGCGCCGACCAGGCGATCTCCGTCGTCGCCCGCAAGTCCGTGCGCGACAAGGAGCTGAGGTACCGGATCAACGGCCGCGGCCCCACGTACGACCAGACGCTCAAGCCCTGGAAGGGCGGCGAGACGTTCGGCGGCGAGGACAACCTGTACTTCGACCAGTACCGGGCCAAGGTGCAGGACGGCGAGCCCGGCGACAAGGTCGAGGTCTGGTTCACCGGTGAGACGAAGAGCGGCAAGCCGACCAAGAGCGAGCGCTTCACCTACACGATCGCCGAACGCCCCAAGGCCGACACGCTCGTCGTCGCCGAGGAGGGCGCGACCGCGACCCAGACGCAGGTCTATGTGGACGCGCTGAAGGCCAACGGCAGGAAGGCGCTCGTCTGGGACGTCGCCACCCAGGGCGTGCCCGACGCGCTCGGCGTGCTGAAGCACTTCAAGCAGGTCGTGCACAACACGGGCGCCGTCCGGCCGGGCGTCGCCACCCAGCTCGCCCTGCGCGCCTACCTCAACGAGGGCGGCAAGCTGATCGAGGCGGGCGAGAGCGCCGGCGGCTCCGTCGACCTCGGCGACGGCACGCTGTCGAACGATTTCAGCCAGTACTACCTGGGTGCGTACAGCCGTACCTCCCTGCCGAACGCCACCGCCTTCGCCGGTCTCGCCAAGCTCGACGGCTTCTCGGGGGCCCTCGGCGACGCGCCCGGGAACCCGCTGAACACCGCCGGATCGTTCGGGGTCACCTCCGACGCCCTGCCCGTGGAGACGTTCCCGCAGTTCGAGAGCGCGGGCGCCGGCCAGTACCCCGGGACGGTCAACCCGTACGGCCCGTACGAGGGCGCGTCCATGGCGGCCGCCACGCACACCGACTACGCGTGGAACCGTCTCACCCGCACCATCGACCTCACGTCGGTGACCGCGGCGGACAGGCCGACCCTGCGCACCCAGCTGCTGTGGAGCACGGAGGAGGGGTACGACCACGCCCTCCTGGAGGCGCACACCGTCGGCGCGGACGACTGGACGACCCTGCCGGAGGCCGGGGGTGCCACCTCCACCACCGTGCCCACCGAGTGCGAGGCCGGATTCTTCGTCCAGGGCCACCCGGCCCTGAAGCGGTACCTGACCGTGGGCGCCGGAGGCTGCACGCCCAGCGGCACCAGCGGCGCATGGAACAGCTTCACCGGGGCCTCGGACGGCTGGCAGCAGGTCGAGTTCGACCTGTCCGCGTACGCCGGCAAGAAGGTCGAGGTGTCGCTCAGCTATGTCACCGACCCCGGCAGCGGCGGTCGCGGTCTCCTCACCGACAACGCCGCCGTCGTCATCGGCGGCACGCCCGGCGCGGTCGACGGCTTCGAGACGTCGCTCGGTGCCTGGGCCACCCCCGGCCCGCCGGCGGGCAGCCCGGCCGTCGTGAAGGACTGGGGACTGTCGGGTGAACTGTTCAAGACCTTCGGCGCGGTCACCACGGACGACACGGTGCTGCTGGGCTTCGGTCTGGAGCAGGTCGTCTCGGCGGCCGACCGCAAGGCACTGCTCGGCAAGGCGCTGGCGGCGCTGAAGGACTGAGTGCCGACTGGGCCGAACGGCTGAGGAAAAGCCTCGTGGGCGGCCCTCCGGACGTCTGGAATCAGATGATCGGGGGGCCGCTCAAAAGGTAATCACCTTGTAAAACCAGGGCGGTCCGTACTCCTACTGGCGAGTACGGACCGCACCGGCATGTATAGGGCATCTCGATGTCACTCGACGGGTGTCGGGGAGGTAGGGTCGTAGGCGGTCGGGGACATCCCATACAGCTCGCCGGCACTGAGCCGGCGTACCAACGAGGAGATCGGTTCGTGACGATCCGCGTAGGCATCAACGGCTTTGGCCGCATCGGTCGTAACTACTTCCGCGCGCTGCTGGAGCAGGGTGCGGACATCGAGATCGTGGCTGTCAACGACCTGGGTGACACCGCGACCACCGCTCACCTGCTGAAGTACGACACCATCCTGGGCCGCCTCAAGGCCGAGGTGTCGAACACCGCCGACACGATCACCGTGGACGGCCACACCATCAAGGTCCTCTCCGAGCGCAACCCCGCGGACATCCCGTGGGGCGAGCTGGGCGTCGACATCGTCATCGAGTCCACCGGCATCTTCACGAAGAAGGCCGACGCCGCCAAGCACCTCGCCGGCGGCGCCAAGAAGGTCCTCATCTCGGCTCCGGCCAAGGACGAGGACATCACCATCGTGATGGGTGTCAACCAGGACAAGTACGACCCGGCGAACCACCACGTCATCTCCAACGCCTCCTGCACCACCAACTGTGTGGCGCCGATGGCCAAGGTCCTCGACGAGAACTTCGGCATCGTCAAGGGTCTGATGACGACGGTCCACGCCTACACCAACGACCAGCGCATCCTGGACTTCCCGCACTCGGACCTGCGTCGCGCCCGCGCCGCCGCCGAGAACATCATCCCGACCACCACGGGTGCCGCGAAGGCCACCGCGCTGGTCCTGCCGCAGCTCAAGGGCAAGCTCGACGGCATCGCGATGCGCGTCCCGGTCCCGACCGGCTCGGCCACCGACCTGGTCGTCACGCTGCAGCGCGAGGTCACCAAGGACGAGGTCAACGCCGCGTTCAAGAAGGCCTCCGAGGACGGTGACCTCAAGGGCTACCTGGCCTACACCGAGGACCCGATCGTCTCCTCCGACATCGTCAGCGACCCGGCCTCCTGCACCTTCGACTCCTCCCTGACCATGGTCCAGGAGGGCAACTCGGTGAAGATCCTCGGCTGGTACGACAACGAGTGGGGCTACTCCAACCGCCTCGTCGACCTCACGGTCTTCGTGGGCGGCCAGCTCTGATCGGCAGAGCGGGCACTTCCGTGTGAGAGCAGGGCTCGGGCGGCGCAGGGACGCGCCGCCCGAGCCCTGACGCACGTACACAAGCGGTTCCTCCTACGATCACGAGCACCACAAGCCTCCTCGGGAGCCCTCTCCATGAAGACGATCGACGAGCTCCTCGCCGAGCCAGTCGCCGGCCGGCGGGTCTTCGTCCGCGCCGACCTCAACGTGCCGCTCGAAAACGGCACCGCCACTGTAAAGATCGCTGACGACGGCCGTATCCGCGCCGTCCTGCCCACCGTGAAGGCGCTGGCCGAGGCGGGCGCGCGCGTCGTCGTCGCCTCCCACCTCGGCCGCCCCAAGGGCGCCCCGGACCCGGCCTTCTCGCTCGCCCCGGCCGCCGCCCGCCTCGGTGAACTCCTCGGCGCCGACGTGGCGTTCGCGACGGACACGGTCGGCGAGTCCGCCACCGCCACGGTCGCGGGCCTGACCGACGGTCAGGTCGCCGTCGTCGAGAACCTGCGCTTCAACGCCGGCGAGACGAGCAAGGACGACGCCGAGCGCGGCGCCTTCGCCGACCAGCTGGCCGCCCTCGCGGACGTCTACGTCGGCGACGGCTTCGGCGCGGTGCACCGCAAGCACGCCTCGGTCTTCGACCTCCCGGCCCGCCTGCCGCACTACGCCGGGTACCTCATCGCCACCGAGGTCGGCGTCCTGAAGAAGCTCACCGACGACGTCCAGCGGCCCTACGTGGTCGCGCTCGGCGGCGCCAAGGTCTCGGACAAGCTCGCCGTCATCGACCAGCTGCTCGGCAAGGCCGACCGCATCCTCATCGGCGGCGGCATGGCGTACACCTTCCTCAAGGCCAAGGGGTACGAGGTCGGCGGCTCCCTCCTCCAGGAGGACCAGCTCGGCGCGGTCACCGAGTACCTGGAGCGCGCGGAGAAGACCGGTGTCGAGATCGTCCTGCCCGTGGACGCCGTCGTCGCCCCCGCCTTCCCGGACCTGAAGAGCAAGGCTCCGGCCGACGCCACCGCCGTCGCCGCGGACGCCATGCCCACCGGGCAGATGGGCCTGGACATCGGTCCGGAGTCCGGCACGCTGTACGCCTCGAAGATCGCCGACGCCGCCACCGTCTTCTGGAACGGCCCCATGGGCGTCTTCGAGCACCCCGATTTCGCCGAGGGCACCAAGGCGGTCGCCCAGGCACTCCTCGATTCCAAGGCCTTCACGGTCGTCGGCGGCGGCGACTCCGCCGCGGCCGTACGGATCCTGGGCTTCGACGAGAACGCATTCGGCCACATCTCTACCGGTGGCGGCGCCTCCCTCGAATACCTCGAGGGCAAGACGCTCCCCGGTCTCGCCGCACTGGAGGACTGACCCTCAATGAGCACGCGTACGCCCCTGATGGCGGGCAACTGGAAGATGAACCTCAACCACCTCGAGGCCATCGCCCACGTCCAGAAGCTCGCCTTCGCCCTCGCCGACAAGGACTACGAGGCCTGTGAGGTCGCGGTCCTGCCGCCCTTCACCGACCTGCGCTCGGTCCAGACCCTGGTCGACGGCGACAAGCTCAAGATCAAGTACGGCGCCCAGGACCTCTCGGCCCAGGACTCCGGCGCCTACACCGGCGAGATCTCCGGCCCGATGCTGGCCAAGCTCAAGTGCACGTTCGTGGCGATCGGCCACTCCGAGCGCCGCCAGTACCACGACGAGACCGACGAGATCGTCAACGCCAAGGTCAAGGCCGCCTACAAGCACGGCCTCACCCCCATCCTGTGCGTCGGCGAGGAGCTGGAGGTCCGCGAGGCGGGCAACCACGTCTCCCACACCCTCGCCCAGGTCGAGGGCGGCCTCAAGGACGTCCCCGCCGAGCACGCCGAGACCGTCGTCATCGCCTACGAGCCCGTCTGGGCCATCGGCACCGGCAAGGTCTGCGGCGCCGAGGACGCCCAGGAGGTCTGCGCGGCGATCCGCGCCAAGCTCGCCGAGCTGTACGGGCAGGAGCTGGCCGACAAGGTCCGTATCCAGTACGGCGGCTCCGTCAAAGCCGGCAACGTCGCCGAGATCATGGCCCAGGCCGACATCGACGGCGCCCTCGTCGGCGGTGCCTCGCTGGACGCCGACGAGTTCGTCAAGATCGTGCGCTTCCGCGACCAGTGATCGTGGGCCTCGTGATCAGTCGAGTGGGCCGGTGAGTAGGCCCTGACGGCGTAACGTCGTACTCTTGCGGGGACCGGCCACGCGGCCGGTCCCCGCAGTCCATCAGAATCCGAGGAAGTTGGTCCAGCCGTGGTTATGGGGTTCTCGATCGCCCTGATCGTCTTCAGCCTGCTGATGATGCTGCTGGTGCTGATGCACAAGGGCAAGGGCGGCGGCCTCTCCGACATGTTCGGTGGCGGTATGCAGTCCTCCGTCGGCGGCTCCTCGGTCGCCGAGCGCAACCTCGACCGGATCACCGTCGTGGTCGGTCTGCTGTGGTTCGCGTGCATTGTCGTACTCGGCATCCTGATGAAGGTCAACAACTGACCCTCTGGCCGACACCGGCGAACAACGCGTCACGGACGCACCATTCCGCACGTAAAGCCCCATGCCGGGTACGCGACTTCGAGCGCGGCCTATCATGGGGCTTGCGTCTGTGGGCGGGATGTAACTCCAATCACTGGACGCGCGTTGGGCCTTACGTAGACTGAGGCGCTCGCAGCGAAGCGAAACGCCGACTCGCTTCGCCGCACCATCACGCAGGGAGTTACGACCGTGGCAAGTGGCAACGCGATCCGAGGAAGCCGGGTCGGGGCGGGGCCGATGGGCGAAGCCGAGCGCGGCGAGTCCGCACCCCGGCTGCGCATCTCCTTCTGGTGCTCCAACGGACACGAGACCCAGCCGAGCTTCGCCAGCGACGCACAGGTCCCCGACACCTGGGACTGCCCGCGCTGCGGCTTCCCGGCCGGACAGGACCGGGACAACCCGCCGGACCCGCCCCGCACCGAGCCCTACAAGACGCATCTCGCCTACGTCCGCGAGCGGCGCAGCGACGCGGACGGCGAGGCGATCCTCGCCGAGGCGCTCGCCAAACTGCGGGGCGAGATCTAGCGAACGACACCGGCCGGACACCCAGGGTGCCCGGCCGGAGGTGTTCGGGGGGCGTGCGGCGTCCTCGGGCCCCGAGCGGGGCGACCGGCGTGCCGCCGACCTGCTCGCCGCCTTCTTCATGCTGTTCCTCGCCCGCGCTGACACCGGCGCTCGGGGCGGACGTATCTGTTGTCGTGTCGGACGACCGTGGGACGACGGCTCGTGTTTCGTCGTGATCAATTAGGTTGGAACGGCAGCGGGGCAAGGTACGCAGGCAGGACCAGGTAGGAAAGAAGGCTGAAGTCCGAGATGAACGCAGAAAGCCGTACCAGGCTCAACCAGACGCCCGAGTGGACCGCGCTGGCCGAGCACCGGGAGCAGCAGGGCGACGTCCGGCTGCGGGAGTTGTTCGCGGCCGACCCGGGGCGCGGCGCCGGGTACACACTGGAGGTCGGCGATCTGCACGTCGACTACTCCAAGCATCTGGTCACCGACGAGACACTGCGGCTGCTGCGCGAGCTGGCCGCCGCGACCGACGTGTTCGGGCTGCGGGACGCCATGTTCCGCGGCGAGAAGATCAACACCACCGAGGACCGTGCCGTCCTGCACACCGCGCTGCGCGCCCCGCGCGACGCGGTGATCGAGGTCGACGGCGAGAACGTGGTGCCCGAGGTGCACGCCGTGCTCGACAAGATGGCCGGCTTCGCCGAGCGCATCCGCTCCGGCGCGTGGACCGGCCACACGGGCAGGCGCATCAAGAACGTCGTCAACATCGGTATCGGCGGCTCCGACCTCGGCCCGGCGATGGCCTACGAGGTGCTGCGCTCCTACACCGACCGCGATCTGACGGTCCGTTTCGTGTCCAACGTGGACGGGGCCGATCTGCACGAGGCGGTGCGGGACCTGGACGCGGCGGAGACGCTGTTCATCATCGCCTCCAAGACGTTCACCACCATCGAGACGATCACCAACGCGACCAGCGCACGCGACTGGCTGCTCACCGAGCTGAAGGCCGGCCCCGAGGCCGTCGCCAAGCACTTCGTGGCGCTCTCGACGAACGCCGGGAAGGTGTCGGACTTCGGCATCGACACCGCCAACATGTTCGAGTTCTGGGACTGGGTCGGCGGCCGGTACTCCTACGACTCGGCGATCGGGCTGTCCCTGATGATCGCGATCGGGCCCGACCGCTTCCGGGAGATGCTCGACGGTTTCCACATCGTCGACGAGCACTTCCGTACGGCACCCGCCGAGTCCAATGTGCCGCTGCTGCTGGGCCTGTTGGGGATCTGGTACGGCAACTTCCACGACGCCCAGTCGCACGCGGTGCTGCCCTACAGCCACTACCTGTCCAAGTTCACCGCCTACCTCCAGCAGCTGGACATGGAGTCCAACGGCAAGTACGTGGGCCGCGACGGGGTGCCGGTGGAGTGGCAGACCGGGCCGGTCGTCTGGGGCACGCCGGGGACCAACGGGCAGCACGCGTACTACCAGTTGATCCACCAGGGCACGAAGCTGATCCCGGCGGACTTCATCGGCTTCGCCGAGCCGGTCGCCGAGCTCAGCGACACGCTGAAGGCCCAGCACGACCTGCTGATGGCCAACTTCTTCGCCCAGACCCAGGCGCTGGCCTTCGGCAAGACGCCGGACGAGGTACGGGCGGAGGGCGTGCCGGAGGAACTGGTGCCGCACAAGACCTTCAAGGGGAACCACCCGACGACGACGATCCTGGCGAAGGAGCTGACCCCGTCGGTCCTCGGCCAGCTCATCGCGCTGTACGAGCACAAGGTGTTCGTCCAGGGCGCCGTCTGGAACATCGACTCCTTCGACCAGTGGGGCGTCGAGCTGGGCAAGGTCCTCGCCAAGCGGGTCGAACCGGCGCTCACGGAAGGGGCCGAGGTGCCGGGGCTGGACGAGTCCACGAAGGCCCTGGTCACCACGTACCGGGCGCTGCGCGGGCGGAGCTAGTTCGCATCGGCGTCCCGAACCGGGGGTGGGGAAACGGGCGGCCGCGCGACGTCCGCTTCCCCACCCGGTCCCGGCGGCAGCGGACCGGTGCCCCCGGGCAGCTCAGTGCCCCATACCGGCGCCCCCGTCGACCGGGAGCACGGCGCCGCGTACGTAACCCGCGCCGGCCAGGAAGGACACCGCGTCGGCGACCTCCTCCGGGGTGCCCAGCCGCCCGGCGGGGGTGGTGCTCAGCAGGGCGCGGCGCTGTTCCGGGGTGAGGGCGCGGCTCATGTCCGTCTCGGTGAGTCCCGGCGCGACGACGTTGCAGGTGATGTCCCGGGCGCCGAACTCCCGGGTGAGGGAGCGGGCGAAGCCGACCAGACCGGCCTTCGCGGCCGCGTAGTTCGTCTGGCCCGGCGAACCGTGCAGGGCGGCCGTGGAGGAGATCAGGACGATCCGGCCGTGCCCCGCGCGCAGCATGCCGCGCGCCGCGCGCCGCGCGACCCGGAAGGCTCCGGTGAGGTTGGTGTCGAGGACGGAGGTGAAGTCCTCCTCGGACATCCGCACCAGCAGCCGGTCCTGGGCGGCGCCCGCGCTCGCGACCAGGACGGTGACCGGGCCGTGGGCCGTCTCGGCCTCCTTGAAGGCCTGGTCGACCTGGTCGGTGTCGGTCACGTCGCACCGTACGGAGAGGAAGCCCTCGGAGGCGGGGGGCTCGTCGTTGCGGTAGGTCACCGTCACCCGGTCTCCGGCCGCTGTGAAGCGGCGGGCTGTGGCGAGCCCGATGCCTCTGTTGCCACCGGTGACGAAGACCGAGCGGGGGGTGGACTGTGTCATGGGGGTCCCTCTTGGGTGCGTGGGAGGCTCGGGTTCGTTGTCGGGTGGGGCTCTGTGGCGCTCCGGTGGCGCTCCCGTGGCGCTCCGGTGGGGGCCTGCTCGCGCGGTTCCCCGCGCTCCTGAGAGACCGGGTTTCTACCGGCCCGGTGGGGAGCGCAGGCCCGCCACCGCCACCAGGCAGCCGATCAGGGCGAGGGCGGCGACGGAGAGCGTGGCGGCGTACATGGCGTCGAGGAAGGCGCGGTCGGCCGTGGTGGCCAGGCCGGGCAGGTTCAGCGAGTCGGCCAGGGAGCGGGCGGCCTCGGCCGAGGTGCGGGCCTGTTCCTCGGCGGCCGGTGACAGGCCCTGTGCGGGGGCGGGCAGTTCGGCGTCGGCCATCCGGTCCCGGTAGACGGCCGAGAGGATCGAGCCGGCCATGGCCACGCCGAGGGTGCCGCCCACCTGCCGGGTGACGCTGTTGACGGCGGAACCGGCGCCGGCGAGCTGGGGCGGCACCCCGCGCATCATCACGGCCGTGACCGGAGTGCCGACCAGCCCCATGCCGAAGCCCTGGATCCACAGCAGCGCCGCGACGAACCAGAGCGGGGTCCGCCCGTCGAGCCAGGCGTACGCGACGTAGGTGGCGGCGGTGGCCAGGACCCCGGCCGCGACGGTCCAGCGGGCCGACAGCCGACGGCTCAGCGCGGGAGAGGCCTGGCTGCCCAGGACGATGCCGATCGCGGCGGCGATCATGACGGTTCCCGCGTCGGCGGGGGAGAGGCCCCGGGGGCCCTGGAGGTAGAAGGCCGCGTAGAACAGGTGACCGGCCAACGCCATGAAGGCGATCAGCAGCACCACGCTGCCGGCCGTGAAGCCGGGCTGCCGGAACAGCCGAAGATCCAGACTGGGCGTCGCGGACCTGCGCTGACCTGCGACGAACACGGTCAGCACGACACCGCCCAGCACCAGGGGAAGCAGCACGTGAGGGCCGTACCAGGCGCTGCCGCCGCCGAGTTCGATGATGCCGTAGACCACCCCGCCCAGGCCGAGCACCGACAGGACGAGGCCGGGCAGGTCGAGCACGCGGCGTCGGGAGCCGCCGAGGTCGGGGACGAAGGCCAGGACCGCCGGCAGACACAGGGCGACGATCGGCACGTTGACCAGGAACACCGAGCCCCACCAGAAGTGGCTGAGCAGGGCCCCGCCCGCCACCGGGCCGATGGCCACGCCGAGACCGCTCGACGAGCTCCAGATCGCGATCGCCCGCGTGCGTTTCTCCTCCGGGGTGCTCTGCACGATGACCGCCAGCGTCGCCGGCATCAACAGGCCGCTGCCCGCGCCCATGAAGGCACGGGCCACGATCAGCCACTCCGGACTGTCCACGAACGCGCCCGCCCCGGAGGCCACGCCGATCAGCGCGAGCCCGGCGACGAGCGTGTTCCGGGGGCCGAAACGGTCGGCGAGCGCGCCGCCCGCGAAGAGGGTGCCGGCGACGACCAGGGTGTAGGCGCTCGCCACCCACTCCAGTTCGCCGGGCGTGGCGCCCAGGCCCTCCACCGGGTCGGCGAGCGTGGTGACGGCGACGTTGAGGATCGAGGTGTCCAGCCAGATCAGCATCTGTGCGCAGACCACGACGAGGAGGACGAGCCGGCTTCGGGACGGGGCGGCCGAGGTGTTCTCAGCCGTCCGGCTCGTGGTGCTCATCGGATGCCTCCGTCTCTCCCGCGGTCGCGCACGGTCGCGCGGCCCCCGGTCACAGCGGTTCGCGTGCTCCCGCCGACGGCGAGGGCGGCATGGGCACGCGTCATTCCCGGCCCAGCCCGTCGCGCCAGCTCGGTCGGGTCGGCTTCCAGCCCAGGACCGTACGGGCCCGGTCGTTGGCGGCGCCGTGCGCGGAGGTGAGCTGGTGGGCCATGAACCAGCCGAGGAGCCGGGGCGCGAGGGCAGCCGGGACCGTGCGCGGGGAGGGCGCGGCCAGCGTCCGGGCGAAGTGCGGCAGCCACTGCGCGGCGGGCGCCGGATCGTCGTCCGTCACATGGAAGACCCCGGTCGCCTCGGACTCGACGGCCGTCACGGCCGCCCCGACGGCGTCCTCGACGTGCAGGAACGACATGATCCCGGCCCCGCCGCCCGGCAGCGGCAGCCGGCCGGCCCGCACGGACTGCGCGGTCGCGCCTGTACGGGCGTACGCCGTGCGGGGGCCGTACAGCGTGCCGTAGCGCAGCACCACACCCTCCAGGCCGCTGTGCGTCACCTGCCGTTCCAGCTCGGCGATCGCCCGTACCGTCGAGGCCCAGCCGGGGTCGGGGGCGTCGACGTGGAGGGGCGCGTCCTCGTCGAGGACCCGGTCGCCGGCCGGGGCGGCGGCGAAGGCGATGGACTGGGCTACCAGTCGGCGCGCGCCGGCCGCGCGGGCCGCCTCGATCAGATGGGCCGTGCCCTCGACGCGCAGGCGCGCGGTGCGGGCGAAGGCCTCCGGCGGGTCGTCCCGCAGCAGCCGCAGGGCCGACATCTGGTGCACGACCGCCTCGGGCCGGGCGGCCGACACCGCCGACAGCACGGCCGCGCGGTCCAGCGCGTCGGCGACCACCACCTCGTCCGCCTCCGGGGCCCGGCCCGGCGACCCCTGCCGCACCAGCGCGCTCACCCGGTGGCCCCGCGCCCGCAACGCGCCCACCAGCGGATGTCCGACCACGCCGGTGGCCCCGGCGACGAGTACGCGCATGGCTCAGGCCTCCGATCCGGGGACGACTGCGGCGGGTGGTGCGGTAGCCGTGGCGGTCGGGGCGACCCGTATGAGGAGGCGGCACGCCTTGTCGCCGTCGCGCAGACATGTCTCGGCCCGGTTCTCCGCGAGCGTGACACCGAGACCCTCGGACCAACCGGCGTGGACGGCGGTGCACGGGCAGCGGTAGCCCTCCAGCGAGCCGGCCATCCGGACCATGGTGATCGCGAAGTTCCGCCGGAGGGTGAGGACGATCAGGTCGTCGTCCTCGACCTCGGTGGAGGCGTTGCGCAGCTCCGGCGGGAACATCCGGTCGCCGCAGTCGTCGTAGCGGCGGCGCAGCTCCTCCAGGTCCTTGCGGCCGTCGCCGGTGTCGGGGAGGGACCCGTGCAGCCGGGCGACCCGCTGTCCGACGTGCAGGGCGACCTTCCCCATCGCCTCCGCGTTGATCTCGTTCGCGGCCTCCTGCCCGAACCGTGCGGCCACCCCCTGGTACCAGTTGGCGTCGTGTTGCCACCACAGCCGGTACGCCTCACCGGCCCGGGCACGGTGGTTGACGCCCTCGGCGTCGGTGTGCGTGCTCATGCGTGCTGCTCCTCGGCGGCGACCGCGTCGGCCGTGTCGGCGGCGAACCGGTCGCGCATCACTCGTTTGAGAACCTTGCCGGTGGCGCCCTTGGCCACGTCACCGGGCTGCATCCGCAGGGCCCGGGTCACCGGGGGGAACCCGGCGGCCGTCAGCACCGCGTTGACCCGCCCGGTCCACTCCTCGTCGACCGCCGTTCCGGTCCGCTGCGCGTCGTCCCGTGGCCCGCTCCGCTCCTCGGCGGCTCCGCCGGTGTCGGCGAGCTGGAGCAGTGCGTACGCCTCCCCTTCGCCGTCGCCGTCCCAGTCCGCGCGTACGCCGTCGGGGGCGACCCCGACCACCGTGCAGTCGCTGAGCTCCGGCAGTCGGGCCAGGAGGAGTTCCTCGGTGCGGGTGCTGAAGACGATGCCCGCCGGGGTGCGGATGGCGTCCGGGGCCCGGTCGAGGTGGTAGAAGTTGCCCTCCTCGTCCTGGTGGGCGAGGTCGCCGGTGAGCCAGTAGCCGCCGAGCCGCATGCGGTTCCAGGTCAGCGAGTCGTTCCAGTAACCGGGCGTCAGCGTGGGCGACTTGAGGCCCAGACGGCCGATCTGCCCGGGTGGCAGCGGGGTGCCGTCCTCGGCGAGCACGGCGGCCTCGGCGAAGCTGATCGGCTTGCCGACGCAGCGCGAGTAGGCGGAGGTGTCCTTGGTGTGCCGGTTGTGGAAGACCGAGTAGCCGGCTTCCGACGAACCGAGCCCGTCCACGAAGACCGACCCCTCCACCCGGACACGGCTCAGATCGCGCCGGATCTCGACCCGGCTCCCGTGCTGGACGAGCGCCCGGATGTGCGCCTCGTGTGCCGCGTCCCCCGTGTTGAACCACACCTGCACGCTGGACAGGTCGCGCGCCGTCAGGTCCTCCGCCGCCATCTCGCCGAAGGTCCCGGCGAACGCCAGCACGGTCGTCGGCCGGAACTCCTCGACCGCGTCCAGCACGTCCGTGCCGCGCTGGCTGGAGAGCAGCTTGAGGTCCGTGCGCAGCAGCAGGCAGTACAGCAGGGTGGCCACCATCGCGTTGTGCGCGCCCGGCAGTCCCACCAGCGTGCGTTCCATGTCGGCGCCGGTCGAGAACCGCAGCCGGTGCAGCTGGGCGTACATCAGCGTCCGGTGGGTGTGCGGCACCCCCTTCGGCAGACCGGTCGTGCCGGAGGAGTGGGAGATGAGCACCGGGTCGGTGGGGTCGTGCCGGTAGGGGTACGACGGCGGGAGCGACGCGCGGTGCTCGGGCCGCACGTCGGCGGCGGTCAGGCGGAAACCGAGTTCGAGGCCGTCACCCCCGGTGCCTCTCGCGCTGCCCGGACCCGCCGTGCCGGCCTCGTCACCCGCCTTGCCGGCCAGCACCTCGCGATGCGCCTCGTCCGTGAAGGCGCCCACCGCGCCCTGGCGGCGGACGTACTCCCGGGCGATCTCCGGCGCGAGGTTGCCGTTGACGAACGACGGCACGGCTCCGAGCGACGTCAGCGCCAGGAAGTTCACCGCGAACTCGGCGGCGGAGAAGGAGTGGATGGCCACCGGGTCGCGGGGGCGTACACCGTGGGCCGCGTACCAGCCCGCGTAGGTCTCGACCACCTCGTACAACTGCCCGAGTGTCAGCACCTCGGGGCGGCTGCCGTCCGGTGCGCGCCAGGTGCCGTCGGTGTGCAACACCGGTTCGTCGAGCGGGCGTTCGTACGCCCGAAGCCGTCGCAGGACGTTGCCGGCGCCGAGTTCCGTGTCGGAGCAGATCCGTGCCCGCTCCTGCCTAGTGATGAGCATGGCTCTCCGTCTCGTCTCGTTCCCCGATTCCCGGGCGCCGCCGGTGGGCGGCGGCCAGGTCGAACAGGCCCTGGACGCTGCCGGGGTGCGAAGCCGCCCCCGAGCGCATCCCGGCGTACGTCTCCGTCGAAAGGGTGGTCATGGGGGCGCCGGAACCGGGGTGCGCGCCGGGACCGGCCCGGCCGAGGAGGAGGGCCGCCGCCAGAGCGCCGGAGGCGGGCAGGTCCGGGACCTGACGGCCGTTGTCGGCGGACAGCTCCCGGTGCACGGCGGCCCAGCGCTCGCTGCCGCCGAGCTCCACGCCCACGACCAGGACCTGGTCCAGCTCCGGGTCCTCCAGGAGGAGGTCGGCCATGTCCAGCAGTTCGGTCACCGGATCGGCGAGGGTCGACAGGCTGAACATCTGTCCGGTGATCCCGAACTCCCGGCTGAGGTGCCCCAGTACGGAGTTGGGGGTGGCCTGCATGAACAGCAGCGGGTTGTGGACCCGGCCCGAGACCACCCGTCGGCTCGCCAGATCGGCCGTGGTGGTGTCGCCCATCAGGCTCGCGAGCGCCACGGCGGTACGGGCACCTACCCCACTCCCGGCTTCGCCCGAGCGGGAGGTGCCCCCATCGGGCCGTTCGGTCAGACACCGCGCGGCGACCTCGTACACCAGCGGACTGAACGCCGACTCCACGAACCCGGGCAGGCGCGGCAGCGGGATGTCGCCGTCCCGCCCGGTGCCATGGGTCGCGGTGGCGGCGGCCCGGACCCCGAGCGCCGAACGAGACGCCACCGTGCTGCCCGCCGGGGCCCCGCTGCGGCCGGCCGACCGCGTCTCGGTCGTCCTGACCAGGTCCGTATCCGTCACGGTCGCTCCAGCACGAGTGCGGTGTTGGCGCCCCCGAAGGCGGCGTTGATGGTGAGCGCCCGGCGGAGGTCGGCCCGGCGGGGGCTGTTCGGGACGTAGTCCAGGTCGCACTCCGGGTCCGCCCGCGTGAAGTTGGCGGTCGGCGGCAGCACGCCCTCCGTCAGGGCCAGCATCGTGATCACGAACTCCACGACTCCGGCGGCCTCCAGGAGATGGCCCGTGGTGCTCTTGGTGGAGCTGACCGGGATCGACTCGGCCCGCTCCCGGAGGGCGGCGCGCAGCCCCCGGGTCTCGGCGCCGTCGTTGTACTTGGTGCCGGTGCCATGGGCGTTGACGTAACCGAGGCCCGCCCCCTCGGGGTCCCCGGCCATCCGCAGCGCCTGCAGGGTCGCGCGGGTCAGGCCGACACCGTCCGGGTGCGGCTGCGCGATGTGGTGGGCGTCGGTCGCCGCACCCCAGCCGACCACACCCGCCAGCGGCCGGGCCCCGCGCCGCCGGGCGTGCTCGGCGGACTCCAGGACGACCGCCGCGACGCCGTCGCCGAGCAGCAGCCCGGTGCGGTCGGCGCTGAAGGGCCGCACCGTGCCGTCACGCGACAACGCCCGCCCCGAGTCGAACTTCCCGAACGTCTCCTCCTCCACGAGATAGCCGCCGGCACACACCGCCACGTCGATCCGCCCGCCGGAGATCAGCCGGCAGGCGTGGATGATCGCGGCGGCGGAGGCCACGCAGGCGTTCGTGAAGGTGAGCCGGGGCCCGGTCAGCCCGAGGCCTCCGGCCAGGGACTCGGCGAGGTGTGCGGGGACGGCGTCGGCGAGCGTGGCCGCATCGGGCGCTCCGGGCGCTCCGGGCGCCCCGGGCGCCTCGTCGCCGGGGACGACGTGCCCGGCGTCGGCCCCCGGTGCCGCCGCCTCGCGCCAGTACCGCGTGATGCTCGTGCAGTCGCCCGCGATGCCCAGCAGGACCGCCGCCTCGGTGCCCTTCGGGAGTCCCGCCATGTCGAGGGCTTCCCGGCCGCAGCGCGCGAGAGCGGGACGCAGCGCCCAGTGCTCCACCGCGTCGGGGCCGTCGGGGGCGGCGCCGGCCATCGGGGTGCGGTAGGGGCCGGTGTCGAACCGCGTGGTGGGGGCGAAGGAGGGGACGCCGGCGAAGACACCGCGCCGCAGGGCGTCAGCGCCCACCCCGAACGCCGTCCGGACGCCGAACCCGGTCACCGTCACCTCACCGGTCACCGCGCTCACCCCCGTCCGACGCACCCGACGGCCCCGGCGCACCCGCCCCGTCCGACGCACCCGCTGTCCCGGCCGCTTCCGGCGTTCCGGCCGTGCCCAGGAACTCCGTGAGCCGTCGGAGCGAGGTCAGGCCCGCGATGTCCTCGTCATCGGGCTCCACGACCAGGCCGTACCGCTCCTCCACCACATGCAGCAGCCACACCAACCCCAGGGAGTCCAGGACCAGTTCGGCGTCCTCGGCGAGGTCGTCCGGGACACCGGGGAAGATCTTGCGGTCGGACAGCAGCTCCCGGACGAGCCCGGTGGTGAGGACGACCGGCGCGGCGCCGGCCGGGACGACGGCTCCCATGACGGTCTGCGGGGAGGTCTCCGCCCTCATGCCTTCGCCCCGCGCCCGACGACCTCGGCGACGAGCCCGCCGAGGGTCAGCGAGGCCAGCGGCTCGATGTCGGTGTCGGGGATCTCCACGCCGAACCGCGACTCCAGCCGCAACGTCAACTCGATGAGACTCAGGGAGTCCAGCTCCAGGCCGCCGACGGTCACCGGGCTCTCGTCGGTGATGCCGTCCCGGCTGAGCAGGATGTTCATCTCGTCGATGACCGTGGTCAGGACGAACTCGCGGATCTCGTTGTCCAGGGTGGACGTGCTCATGATCGCCATCTCCAGGGGGAATGTCGTGAGAAGGTCGTGCGAAATGTCGTGGGGGCCGCTCGTCGTCAGGGTCCGCCGAGCCGCTACGCGCTGCCGCCCGCCGCCGCCTGGAGCGTCGCCGCCAGGCGGACCAGCTTCCCGTTCGACGTGCGGGGCAGGGTCTCCAGCAGGCGGATCACCCGGGGCAGCTTGTAGTCGGCCAGCCGCTCCCGGCACCAGCGCAGCAGCTCCTCCGCCGACGGGCTCCCGGCCCCGGCGGCGACGGCCACGTACGCCTCGGTGACGCCTTCGTGGACCAGGACCGCCTGTTCGACGGCCGGGTGCGCGCGCAGGACGTGCTCGACCTCGGTGAGGTCGACCTTGAGGCCGCCGATGACGACGAGGGAGTCGGCGCGGCCGCTCACGGTGACCGTCCCGTCGGCGCCGACCGCGGCCCGGTCCCGGGTGTGCAGCCAGCCGTCGGCGTACTGGGTGCCGCCGGAGTCGAAGAGGTACGGCGACTCGGCGAGCTCGACGTCCAGTTCGCCCTTGTGCGCGCGGACGACCACCCCGGGCGCGGGGCGGCCGACGGAGGGCCGGAGCGTGCCGCCGACGTCGACGGCGACGATGCCGGTCTCGGTGGTGCCGTAGGCCTCACCGACCGTGACGCCGTACCGTTCGGCGAACCGCGCCGCGACCTCGGGGGGCATCAGTTCGCCGCCGGAGACGGCGGTCCGCAGCGCGGGCAGCGCGGGCGGGTCGAGGGCGGACGCGAGCAGTTCGTAGTGCATCGGCACCCCGAACAGGGCGGTGACGCGGTGGTCGAGGGAGGTCCGCAGGATGTCGCGGGCCGAGACCCGGGGCGCGAAGACGACGGAGACCCCGGCCGCCAGCGCGTGCAGCAACCCGCCGAGCAGCCCGAAGCTGTGCGCGGTGGAGCTGAGCAGCAGCAGCCGGTCGCCCTCGACGGGCATCCCGGGAACCGCCGCGAACGCCTCGACCTCGGCGGCGATCGACCCGGCGGTCCGGCCGATCACCTTCGGCCGCCCGGTCGACCCCGAGCTGAACTGGACGAGCCGGTGGTCGCCGTCGGCCGCCCGCCCCGCCCTGCGGCACTCGGTGGCGACCTCGTACTCGGAGCGGAAGCCGAACGTGGCCCGGACGTTGGCGCCGGCCCGGACCATGAACTGCGGCCGGCAGACCGCGCACAGCGCGTCGACCTCGGCGGGCTTCAGCCGGAAGTCGAAGAGCATCACCTGCGCGCCCAGCCGCCACAGCGCGAGCAGGACCTCGACCTGCGTGAAACTGGGCGGCGTCCGCAGCCCCACCGTGCTGCCGGGCCCGATGCCGAAACCGGCGAACACCGCGGCCTGCTTGGCCACCCGCTCCTGTAACTCCCCGCGGGTGACCGTCTCCCGCTGGTGCGTCAGATAGGGCAGTCCGTCGTCCCGCGCGTCGAACAACCGCTGGACCAGGACGCCCATCCCGTCCTCGCCGGCCGCGGCCGCCACGAGTTCGCCCATGGGGCCTCAGACCTCCTTGCAGAACTCGCCGATGGGCAGGCCGACATGGCGCTTGTCCTGCGCCAGGTAGCCGAGCAGCTCGTCCCCGGTCTGCAGTTCCGTGACGTTGAGGACCTTGCCGCCCGGCCCGAGGACCCGCACGTGCCAGTCGTCCTGGACGGTCAGGCTCACCAGCCGTCCGTCCTCCGCGTGGGTGCGGATCTCCAGCAGCGGCCGGGACTCCAGCTTCGCCCGTCCGACCACCACCCGCCGGGTGCGGCCGTCGGCGCCGACCGCCAGCAGGGCGCTGCCGGAACCGACCTCGCTGAGGTAGTTGGTGCGGTTGTCGGGACCCAGCGTGTACGAGTGCAGGGCGCCGGCGTTGACCCGGAACGGCCGGGTCGGCATGTACGGCAGCGGGTGGGTCTCGCTGCAGCAGAGCACGAATCCGGAGGAGTACGAGCCGACGAGGATGCCCTCGTCCTCCTCGAAGTGCGAGCAGGTGTCCACGCAGACCCGATCGCCGAGACCGACGTGCCGGATGCTCTCGACGGTGAGCGTGGACAGCTCCAGCTGCGGGGTGGTCGCCTCCAGCAGCCGGGCCAGCGCGAACACGTCGTCCGCGCTCCGGGGGGTGAACAGGATGCCGTCGGAACCGCGTTCGAGGACGTCGAAGACGATGGCCGCCTCCTCCAGGTCCCCGACGACGGTCACCAGCTTCCCCTCGGCAGACTCGGCCGCCGCGAGAACGATCTCCAGCGGGATCTTCGTCGGATCCGCGAAGTGGATCACCGTGTACGGCAGCGCCATCGCGCCCACGCACGACAGCTGGAGCGTGCGGTCGTCCCGTACGTCGACGAAGCCGGCGACCGGCGCGCCGGTGGCGGCCCGGTTCTCCGCGGCGAGGGCGTCCAACTCGTCCTGGACGGTGAACTTCCGCAGCAGGAGGTCGAAGCCGGCGCCGGCCGGGGCCCTGCCCTCGGGTTTGGTCTCCGGTTTGGCGTCTGCCGCCGCCCTGGCCTCCTTGTCGCCCTTGT
Organism: Streptomyces sp. MB09-02B; assembly: GCF_033794485.1. Taxonomy (NCBI): domain Bacteria; kingdom Bacillati; phylum Actinomycetota; class Actinomycetes; order Kitasatosporales; family Streptomycetaceae; genus Streptomyces; species Streptomyces sp. MB09-02B. Next base: position 2,933 of record NZ_JARGEE010000006.1, on the reverse strand, counting down.
CGGCGGACTTCTTCGGGGGAGCGGCGGTCGGCGCCGCGCCGGCCAGCACCCGGGTCACCGTCGGCGGCAGCGTTCCCAGCAGCTCGGCGTCGGCGGAGACGACCCCGGCCATCCGGGCGTGGACGGCCGCGTCCACCACTGCCTGGAGCTGCGGACGGGGGACTTCACGGAGATCGATCCACGCGAACCTCATGCGACACCTGCCACGATCGTCGAGTAAGCGGATGGGTTGGGCATGCTCATGTCACCGGTGAACTCGCCGCTGTGCACCACGGCGGCGAGCCGGGAGACCAGGGCGGCGGGGGAGGGAGAGGAGAAGATCCGGCGGCCGACGGCCAGTCCGTGGCAGCCGGCGGCCATCACGGCGGTGCCGTAGTCGATGAGATCGGAGCCGTCGGGCGGGCCCCCGGCCGCGAGGACGGGGATGGGGCTGTGGGCCACCACCTCGGCCATCCGGGCGAGCGGCAGGGCCACGGAGGTCTTCACCATGTCGGCGCCGAGGTCGGCGGCGACGTTCACGATGTGCGCGAGGAGCGCGGGGTCGTGCGGGTTCTCGATCCGGGGGCCCCTCGGGTAGACCATCGCGATCAGCGGCATGCCCCAGGTGTCGCAGGACCGGGCCACCGCGCCCAGGTCGGCGAGCTGGCGCCCCTCGGTGTCCGAGCCGATGTTCACATGGACGCTGACCGCGTCGGCGCCGAGGGCCACCGCCTCCTCCACGTCGCCGACCAGCACCTTGGCGTCGACATCGGCGGAACAGGCCGTGCTGGCGCTCAGGTGCACCACCAGTGCGCAGTTCCGCAGGAGGGCCGGGTCGAGCGTGCGGGCCCGCCCCTTGTGGACGATGATCCCGTCGGCGCCGCCGGCCACCAGCGCCTTCAACAGCTCTTCCCACTGACCCGGAGGAGCGACCGGACCGTCCGAAACGCTGTGGTCGAGCGGAATCAGCAAATGGCGGTCGTCGCCGGTCAGGGAAAGTCTTCTCCAACGTAATGGCTTGCCACTTTTCAGCACGGGAAAAGAGCCTTCCGTCCATGTCCGAAAAACGATGGTCGTAGAACTTTCAAGTTCAGCCGGGCGTCAGCATTCCGTGCGTGATCGGCAGTTGGCAAGGCGTGACCGAGAGCAAATTTTTATGCAGTGGCTCACATGATTATTGATAGCGACTTGACAGGATCTGCAGGGTTGACGGGGTCGGGGAGTCGTGTTCGCGGCATACTCTGCCGATCTGTCCGTACGCATAGCGGGATCACATGCTTTACCTGTCGTTGTCTCGTGTAATCGGCACGTATTCTTCGTCGAAAACATTCGACGGACTCGTGCGGGCGCTCTTTTCCGAGGTTTCCTTGTGGGAATCGAATTTCCCGGCCTAGGGTGACAGCCACACTCCGGTTCGTGTTTCATGCGTGGCCGTCCCCCTCTGGTCCCGGACCATTCGTGTCCGGGCGTACCGGAAGTGAGCCCCCCATGCCCGAATCCCCGTCCAGAACCGTCACCGAGGCCGCGGCTCCCGGACCCGTCTCCTTACCGGCCTCCCCGTCGGCCGGGTCGAGCAAGCCGTCCAGGGTCGCCGCCGCGAGCCTCATCGGCACGACCATCGAGTACTACGACTTCGCCGTCTACGGCACGGCCTCCGCGCTCGTCCTCGGCCCCGCGTTCTTCCCCTCCGGCAACCCGACCGTCTCCTCCCTCGCCGCGTTCCTCACCTTCGCCGCGGCCTTCGTCTCCCGCCCCCTCGGCGTCGTGCTCTTCGGCACGATCGGCGACCGGCTGGGCCGCCGGCGCGCCCTGGTCGCCTCCCTGCTGCTCATGGGCCTCGCGACGGTCGGCGTCGGTCTGCTCCCGACGTACGAGACCGCCGGACTCCTCGCCCCCGTCCTCCTGGTGACCCTCCGTCTGCTGCAGGGCGTCAGCATGGGCGGCGAGTGGGGCGGCGCGGTCCTGCTGGCCGCCGAACACGCCCCGCCCGGCCGACGGGCCCTGTACGCCGCCGTCCCGAACGTCGGCCCCTCCCTCGGGTTCCTGCTCTCCAGTGCCGTCATCCTCCCGACCCTGAACCTCGTGGGCCGCGACGGCTTCACCGACTGGGCATGGCGGGTGCCGTTCCTGCTCAGCGCGGTGCTCGTGATGGTCGGGCTGTGGGTGCGGTCGACGGTGTCGGAGTCACCGGTCTTCCGGGACCGGTCCTCGGCAACGCCCGCGGGCTCGCCGGTGTCCCCGCTGACACCGGTGTCGCGCTTCCCGATCGGCACGCTCGTCGCGCGGTACCCCGGGCGGCTGCTGCTCGGCACCGGTGCGGCGGTCGGCGGGTCCGCCGTCTACTACCTGACGATCGTCTACAGCCTGTCCTACGGGCCGAAGTCGCTCGGCATCCCGCAGAACACGATGCTCACCGCGGCGAGCGTGGGGGCGGCGGCCGGGATCGCGATCACCCTGCCCGTCGCCCGGCTGGCCGATCGGGTCGGGCGCCGTCCGCTGATGCTGGCGGGCGCGGTCGGGAGTGTGGTGTGGGCGGTGCCGATGTACGGATCGCTCAGTACGGGCAACGCGTTCGTGATCACCGGGGCGTACACCGTGGGCCTCGGGCTGCTCGCCGTGATGTTCTCGCCGGTGGCGGCGTTCCTGGCGGAGCTGTTCCCGGCGAAGCTGCGTTACACCGGGGCGTCGGCGGCGTTCATCCTGGCCAACACGCTCGGGGGCGGGTTCGCTCCGCTCGTGGCGACGTGGCTGAACAGTCAGTGGTCGTCGCCGTTGGTGCTGGGGTTCTACACGGGTGGGTTGTGCCTGGTCAGTCTGGCGTGCCTGTGGGCGCTGCCGGAAACCCGCGGGGACGACTTCACCGCCTGATTCTCCTCGCCCCCGCCGCCCCTACCCGCCCCAGCCTGAAGGGGCTGCGCGCCCCTTCAGGCTGGGGCGGGTAGGGGCGGCGGGGG